>NZ_JBHRZV010000006.1:0-63079 GCF_042649745.1 Streptococcus caprae
AAGTCCCACCATCGCATGGCTTTGACAGTCTGGGGAGAGACTGTCAAAGGTGCGAGCCTAAAAAATCGAAAGTGAGCAACAGTCTGGTGGACTGTTTGAGGTTGAAAAAAACGCAAACTAGGTTTGCGTCATTCGTTAAGGTTCTAAAAGCTAACAACATCAGCCTATTAGAGCTCATTCAGCAGTGGCTCATTGGTGCTAAAGCACCTAATGAACTGTGCAGGGGACTTTCTAAGCTGGCAAAGCCAGCAGAAAGGCTCCCAACCACTACGTTAAAATGTTAGAACAGACTCTAGGTAGCGAGGTTGGACTTTATGCCCAGCCTCTTTTTAACTGTATTTTTAAAATTTTGCTCACGGCATTCCACTTATCATAGCAATGTCTATTACCCCACCCACAATTTTTGAAGAACTGCGGTCAGGATTGGAAAATGATTAATCAGCAACTTAGCAAAGCTTGAAGCTGCAAGGTGATTTTGAATAACATCCATAGGAATAGTTGCGAGTACGGACAAACCTAGACTTGAAAAAACAAGGGTAGTCAAGCTCGCTAATCCACCACTAATCGTATTAGTCACCCAATTTTCAAAATAAGAAATCGGAGCAAAATGCAAAAAAATCCCGATAAGACGACATATTAAATAAACTGCAACAAAAATAGCAACAAAGGCTACTCCCTTATAATAAACCTTGCCTAATTGAAAGATGTCTACAGATGTGAAGAAGTTCACCTTAGCCCCTTCAACAGGATTAGAATAGGGTACCCAAAGGGTAATCAGCTTTGCTATTTTTTGATAATACATGCCAGCAATAATGCCTGAAACAATCAAGCTCACCGAATAAAAAGCTTGAAGGATGATACCTCGCGTATAACCGATATAAAAATTCCAGACTACAGCAATGATAATGAGAAGATTAATCATCTTGGAACTCCTCGTCTCCTGAGTGATCAGTTTGGCGGTCTTTGTTTGTCATCTGACCGACAACTCCCTCAACACCTTTTTTCCCCAGTTCAATTTCCCGGCTCAACTGCACCGTAAGAGAATTAATAGCCATAAGGATAGCCACCGTCTCATTATCAGCTTGGGGCAATTTTGCCTTGATAGCATCATACTTTTCACGCGCTAAACGCTCGACCTCTTCCATGAAGAGATTATCTTTATCTGTCGTAAGGGTTAAAGGCTTGTCGCCAAAAACGAATTTATAACGATTTTTTTCTTTCATAGTGTCACCTCTTAGCCTATTATACCGCAAAACTGCCCGTTCGTAAAACCAAACCACTGAACAGAGTGTTTCACAGTACTCTTCCAACCAAGCCAAATCGCCGTTAGGAATCTCATCCAATCTTCTCTAACAAGAGAAATTTTCTTTATCACCAAAACTTCGAACATTTCCTCAAACTTTCAACAGACTTGGCTGATTGACATGGATCCAGCTCCCCTTTCGATAAGTCATTCTAATGATATTTATTTGATTTGGTAAAGCTAGAACCAAAATTCTTAGCCTATTTATCACCTTTTATGTTACAATATCCCTATGTCTACAATCGTCATGAAAATGGGTGAGGGGACGACTACCGCTCTCACCTCTAAACTTGCCCCTTGGCAGGTCCCAAGCAAGAATCCCTATATCAGCTTTGCGGCTAAGAAAGATGGCATCAGCCTATCGATTTATACCTCTGGTAAGATTGTTTTTCAGGGTAATCAGGCTGAGCAACTGGCACAGGAATTTGGTTACCAGGCTGAAGATGCTACTTCAACTACTTCGTCAGGACAAAACCTGCCTCTAATCGGCACAGATGAGGTGGGGAATGGGTCTTATTTTGGGGGATTGGCAGTCGTGGCTAGTTTCGTCAGACCGAAAGACCATACCCTGCTGCGTCAGCTAGGTGTTGGAGATTCTAAAACACTGACAGACCAGAAGATTCTACAAATCGCACCAATCTTAGAAGAGAAAATCCCTCACCGGGCTCTGCTATTGTCCCCGAGTAAATATAATGAAGTCGTTGGGGATGGGCTCCGCCACAATGCGGTCTCAGTCAAGGTTGCTCTCCATAATCAGGCCATTTTCCTCCTGCTTAGCGACGGGGTGCAACCTGAAAAGATTGTCATCGATGCCTTTACCAGCCCGTCCAACTATCAGAAATACGTCCGAAACGAACGCAACCAAGTCACCAATCCCCTAACGCTTGAAGAAAAAGCTGAAGGGAAATACCTGGCTGTCGCTGTTTCATCCATCATCGCTCGGAAAATGTTCCTGGAAAATCTGGACAAACTTGGTCAGGAAATTGGCTTTACCCTACCTAGCGGGGCCGGCAGCAAGTCTGACCAGGTTGCCAGTCGTATCCTAGCCAAGCATGGCATGCCAGGCCTAGCCCATGTTGCAAAATTGCACTTTAAAAATACCATTAAAGCTCAAAATCTGTTAAAATAGACAGAAACTAGAAAGGAAAGGGGCCCTCGCCCCAACTACTATGAAAAATTTTATCAAAGAATGGGGACTCTTCCTCCTCTTTATGTCCCTCTTTATCCTCTCCTACATTTTCGTTTGGGTCAATGTTAAGGTTGATGGCCACTCCATGGATCCG
Organism: Streptococcus caprae; assembly: GCF_042649745.1. NCBI lineage: Bacteria > Bacillati > Bacillota > Bacilli > Lactobacillales > Streptococcaceae > Streptococcus > Streptococcus caprae. Next base: position 2,587 of record NZ_JBHRZV010000006.1, read on the forward strand.
ACCCTGGCAGACGGCGAACGCCTCTTTGTCGTTAAGGTCGCAAAAATTGACCGTTTTGATATCGTCGTGGCCCAAGAAGATGACAAGAAAATCGTCAAGCGCGTCATCGGCATGCCTGGAGATACCATTTCCTACGATAACGATGTTTTAACGGTCAACGGTGAAGTGGTTGAAGAGACCTACCTCAACACCTACAAGGCAGCCTTTGCCAAGGACAAGCTTCAGGCGACATACTCCTACAACAAACTTTTCCAAGAGCTGGCCATGTCAGCCAACGCCTTTACGACAGACACCCAGGGCAACACTTCCTTCTCCATTACCGTGCCTGAAGGCCAGTACTTCCTCCTCGGTGATGACCGTATCGTTTCCCAGGACAGCCGTGCCGTTGGAACCTTTGCTGCTGACGATATCATCGGCGAAGTTAAATTCCGCTTTTGGCCACTAGCTGATTTCGGAACGATTCATGATAAATAGCAGAGCAGAGATTGGGCAACCAGTCTCTTTTTTTGATGTCCAGTCAGGCAACTAATATTCGCTCAAAACCATACGTCACTAGGTATTCTTGCCTAATACTCACTTAAAATCAAAGGAGACAAGGCAGGTTGACGCAGGCATAAGAGAATTAGGCAAGGAAACCAAACGACCTATAGTTTTGATTTGGGAAGAGTATGGCTTTCTATCTACGTCAACCTGCTTCATCTTGTGAGATTCTGAGTGAGTTTGATTTTTACTAATCTTACTACCTAATCTTATGAGATTTTGAATGACTCCAATTTATCCAAGTCTCTACCTCCTATCCAGTTTCACACAGTCACTTCACCAGCTCCGCTATTTTACCCCCAGCCCAAATTGCGCTATAATAGGAGACAAGAAAAACTGAAAGGTCAGGCTATGGAAGTCTTTTTTTCCGGCACCATCGAACGTGTCATTTTTGAGAATGCCAGTAATTTTTATAAAATCATTCTCCTTGAAATCGAGGACACCGATTGTGACTTTAATGACTTTGAAATCATTGTGACGGGTACCATCGCTGACGTTATTGAGGGGGAAAACTACACATTTTGGGGTGAGCTAACCCAGCATCCGCGCTACGGGGAACAACTTAAGGTCACGCGCTACGAACGCGCCAAGCCAACAGCTTCCGGTCTGGTCAAGTATTTTTCCAGCGACCATTTCAAGGGGATCGGGAAAAAAACTGCTGAAAAAATTGTCGAGCTCTACGGAGATAATCCCATTGATAAAATTCTAGCTGATCCTAGTAAACTGGCTACTATTTCTGGCCTGTCCAAGGTCAATCGTGAGGCCTTTTTGACCAAATTAAAGATTAACTACGGTACCGAGCAAATCATCTCCAAGCTGGCCGAACTCGGTCTGACCGGTCGCATGGCCCTCCAACTCTACGAGGTTTACAAGGATGAGACCCTGACCGTTATCGAAGACAACCCCTACTGTCTGGTCGAAGAAATCAAGGGAATCGGTTTTAAGATTGCCGATAATCTAGCTGAAAAATTGGGGATCGCCAGCGACTCTTCCAACCGCTACCGCGCAGCTATTCTCCACAGTATTCTGGAAGCCTGCATCGAAGAAGGCGACACCTACATCGAGGCCAGAGATCTGCTGGAAAAGGCCATCACTCTGCTGGAGGATGCCCGACCTGAGACTGTCTCAGAAGAGGCCGTTGCCTACGAGCTCACTCAACTCCTGGCCGACCAAAAACTCCAAAATATTGACACCAAAATCTTTGATAACTCCCTCTTTTACGCTGAACAAGGCATTAAAAAGCACCTGACACGCATCCTCGATACCCAATTGGGCGAGCCAATCTCTAAAGAAGAAATTCAGTCCCACCTCTCTCAAATTCAAGAGGAATTGGGAATCCACTATGATCAGGTCCAGGAACAGGCCATCGAGACCGCTATCAACAGTAAGGTCTTCATCCTGACAGGGGGACCTGGAACTGGGAAAACCACTGTTATCAATGGATTTATCGAGACCTACGCCCGCCTCCATAACATCGATTTGAACAAGGGTAACCTCCCAATTCTCCTGGCAGCTCCAACTGGTCGAGCAGCCCGCCGGATGAGTGAACTGACCAAGCTGCCTGCGGCCACTATCCATCGGCATCTAGGCCTGAATGGTGACAATGACTACCAAGCCATGGACGACTACCTAGACTGTGACCTCATCATCATCGACGAGTTCTCCATGGTAGACACCTGGCTGGCCCACCAACTCTTTAGCTCCATCTCCTCCAACACCCAGGTCATCATCGTCGGTGACAGCGACCAGCTGCCGTCGGTAGGTCCTGGTCAAGTTTTGGCGGATTTGTTGCACATAGCAGAGCTTCCACAAGTTTCCCTCACCAAAATCTTTAGACAGTCGGATGACTCTACCATCGTGACCCTGGCCAGTCACATCCGACAAGGCCAGACCCCTGCTGATTTGACCAGCAAAAAAGCTGACCGCTCCTACTTCGAAGCCCAGGCCCAGTTCATCCCGGACATGGTCATCAAAATTGTCAGCTCTGCCATTAAATCAGGTATCGCTAAAGAAGATATTCAAATCTTGGCGCCCATGTACCGTGGTCAGGCAGGTATCAATACTCTCAACACCCTCATGCAGGACCTGCTCAACCCAGCTGATGGCCAACAAGAATTCCTCTTCAACGAGACCAAGTTCCGTCTGAGAGACAAGGTCCTCCACCTGGTCAACGACGCCGAGCAAAATGTCTTTAACGGGGATATCGGCTACATCACTGAGCTCATACCTGCCAAGTACAGCGACAGCAAGCAGGATGAAATTGTCCTCTCCTTTGATGGGACCGAGGTCAACTACCCCCGCAACGACTGGCTCAAGATTACCTTGGCCTACGCCATGAGTATTCACAAGTCCCAGGGAAGTGAGTTCCCGGTTGTTATCCTGCCAATCACGCGCCAAAGCGGGCGCATGCTACAACGCAACCTCATCTACACGGCCATCACCCGTTCTAAGAGCAAGCTGGTCATGCTAGGAGAACTCCAAGCCTTTGACTACGCCATCAAAAATACAGGAACTCGGCGCAAGACCTATCTTATTCAGCGTTTCCATCCTGATGCCCCAGAAATCAGTGAACCAAGTCAGCCAGTGACGGAAAGCCCTAAGGTTACTGAGTCAGAAACACCCGATTTCCAAGAGGAACAAGACAAGCCCAAGCAAACACTACCAGAGCAAAAAAACAAGCCTCTCAGCCTAGCAGAGGGCTTATCAACTCACACCTCCGTGACCTACCCAACCCAGGAAAAAGGTAGTCAACAGAGCGATGACTTGACCGAGCAACTCCTTCTCTTTCCAGACGGAGAGGAAAACCTCAATCCACAAGACTACCGCCTGACCAGTCAAAACATCAACACCATTGATCCCATGATTGGTATCCGTCAAGAAGACATCGACCTCTTCTTCAAAACACGATAAAATCCTACAAGTAAAATTTCACTCCCCCAAACTCCCACTAAAATAGACCAAAAAACTGAAGCACCCGGCACTTCAGTTTTTTATTATATCCACTCAAAATCCCAATAGGCGAGTCTGGCTAACTTAGACAAGATAAAGCTACAACGCTACTTGAGATTAAAGAGTTCTAAGAGAAACATCTTAACGTTTCACCATAGTCTTACGAATGTCAAGAGCCACGGCTACGATGATAACGATACCTTGGATAACGTTGGTCATATCTGGAGTAACACCCAGATAAGTCAAGCAGACCTTGAGCAGTTCAAAGACGAAGACCCCAAGGAGGATTCCTGGAATGGTTCCTTGACCACCTGCGGTAGAAACCCCACCGATAGTGGCAGACGCAATGGCATCCAATTCATAACCCATACCAGCACCGGCACCAGCAGAACCTGTTTTTGCAGAGAGGAGGAAACCAGCTAGACCATAGAAAAGACCAGCCAAGATATAGATTTTTAACTTAGCCAAGCGAACATTAACCCCTGAAACTTCCGCGGCGTTCTCATTACCACCGATGGCATACATGTACTTGCCGTAGCGAGTTTTATTATAGAGAACCCACATGAAGACACCCATGATGGTCGCGATGATGGCAATATAAGGAATCACCCCAAAGAGTTTCCCTTGTCCCAGCTGAACAAACTCAGACTTGAAGGTTCCGATTGGTTTACTTTGTGAATAAATCAAGACCAGACCGTAGGTAATAATCTGCATACCTAGCGTGGCCAAGAAAGGTGGCACATTGAGAAAGGCAATGATAGAACCGCTAATCATACCAAGTGTTGCACCTGCTGCCATCGCAATCAGCAAGACAAGTACAATCGGCAGATCTGGCAAATTAGGGAAGAATTTATCCACGAAATCCGGCTTTTGAACCAGGGTTGCGGTGATGATGGCTGTCAGACCTACGATACGCCCAGCTGCCAAGTCTGTCCCCCTGGTAATCAAACATCCTGAAATCCCCAAGGCAATGATAAAACGCACAGAAGTATTGGCCATGATATTCCCAGCATTCCCGACTGTAAAGAAGTTGTCCTGGGTCAAACCAGTGTACAAAATCATAGCAATAACAACAATATACATGGAATTTCTAGTTAAAAAATCCCCTAAATTAAACTGCTTAGATGGTGCAGTAGATGATTGAGTAGACATCTTTTATTCCTCCACATTCTCTGTCATAAAGCGAGTCGCCAAGGTCATGACAGACTCTTGAGTCGCTTCGGTCCGGTCCAAGAAACCAGAGACTCGTCCTTCACACATGACCATGATACGGTCAGACACGCCCAAAAGTTCAGACATTTCTGAAGTAATCATGATGATGGACTTGCCTTCCTTAGCCAGGTCATTGATGATTTGGTAAATTTCATACTTGGCACCAACATCGATACCCCGGGTCGGTTCATCCAAGATGAGCACATCTGGATTTCCTGCCAGCCATCTGGCTAAAATAACCTTCTGCTGGTTCCCACCGGATAGACTTCCGATAGGGGTTTTATTGCTTGGTGTCTTAACCCGCAGGCGCTGAACATTGCTATCCACGACATCGTTCATCCGCTTCTCATTCAAAAGACCGAAACCACCAACATACTGCTTGAGAGCTGCGATAGAGGCATTATCCGTGATGGACAGAACCCCAAAAATCCCATTATAGCGACGGTCTTCCGTTACCAAAGCAATCTTATTGGCAATGGCCTGCTCAGGATTTTTAATCTTGACTTCCTTGCCCTTGATGTAAATCTTTCCATCATCTAGGCCTCGCATGCCATAAAGGGCTTCCATCAACTCCGTCCGCTGGGCTCCAACCAAACCACCGATACCCAAGATTTCTCCCTTATGGAGGTCAAAGCTGGCCTGTTTAAAGGACAGATGGTTAGGTGAAGTCATGTTCTCGACACGTAAGACAACTTCGTCCGTAACGACATTAGTTTTTTCAGGGAAGAGACTGGTCAATTCCCGCCCAACCATATTATGAATAATGGAGGCTGTTGTCATCTCAGAAGCTGGCCAAGTCCCGACATATTGACCATCACGCATGATGGTAATATCATCTGAAATTCGCAAAATTTCATCCATTTTGTGGGAAATATAGATAATCCCAATATTCTTAGCCTTGAGCTGACGAATAATTTCAAAGAGTTTCTCTACCTCTGAACTGGTCAGGGAAGACGTCGGCTCATCCATGATTACAACCTTAGCCTTATGGGAAATAGCCTTGGCAATCTCAACTGACTGCATCTGAGATACGGTCAAGTCATTGAGGAGAGTCTTAGGACTGATGGACAATCCCACTTCCTTAAGGAGTTCACTTGTCTCCGCATTCATCTTACCATGATCAACTAGGTTAAATTTCCCCAAGGGATAATTGCCTAAAAAGACGTTTTCAGCAATTGTCATCATGCGAATCGGCTGCAATTCTTGGTGAATCATAGAAACGCCACCGTCGATGGCTTCCTTGGAATCTTTAAAATCAACTTCCTGGCCATCAAAAATAATGGTTCCACCATCCTTGTGATAAATCCCAAACAAACACTTCATGAGGGTGGATTTCCCAGCCCCATTTTCTCCCATCAAGGCATGAACCGTTCCAGGCCGAACCTTGAGGGTCACATTATCCAAAGCCTTGACACCAGGAAATGTTTTGACGATATCACGCATCTCTAAAATATATTCCGTTTCTGGCATTTCAAAGCCTCCTTCCTTTTACAAAAAATGTTCTCACGATGCTGCCACAACAATCTGACGAGACTTTGTTGGTAGATCGTGAGAACACATCATCGTTTGCTATCGTGGTTACTTAGGTGTTACGTGATTATTTGCGTGCTGCGTAGCGTTCTTTAACTTCTTTGATGGTTTCAGTCTTAGCTTCTGCATCTTTCAATTCTGCATCGCCTTCCTTAGTGACTTTCACGTAGTCGATCCAGTAGTAAGGTTGAACTTCTTTGCCTTCCATCAATTCAACAGCAACGTTAGCAGCAGTGTGAGATTGGTTGTAGTGATCGTTCAAAACAGTACCTGTTAATTTACCGTTTTTCAAGAGTTCCATAGCATCTGGAATCGCATCAACACCAACTACCAAGATATCCTTACCAACCTTACGGCCAGCAGATTCGATAGCGGTAACCGCACCGACAGCCATACCGTCGTTGTTAGCGAAGACAACTTCCAATTTAGTACCAAATTGTTCCAAAGCTGATGCTGTCATTTCTTGACCTTTTGCAGTGTCCCAGTTTGCAAGGTAAGGTTCAGCGAGCGCTTCGTTTTTAATACCTGCATCTGTCAAAGCTTTAACAGAGTACGCTGTCCGTTGTTGAGCATCTACGTTAGCTGGGTCACCAAAGAGGGTAATGTAGTTAACGGTACCGTCACCATTGATATCTCCTTTAGTGTCGGTTGCAGCAATCATTTCCCCTTGATAAGTACCAGATTGAGTCGCATCTGCACCAACATAAGCAGTTTTACCAGTCCAGATTTCCATTTCAGAAACTTCTGGTTCGCGGTTGATCAAAACAACCGGAATATCAGCTGCTTGAGCAGAAGAGATGATTGATCCAGCCGCAGTTGGGTCAACCAGGTTAGCCAAGATAACATCTTTACCTTGAGCGATAAAGTTGTTGATTTGCTCTGTTTGAGTCGCTTGGTCTTGCTTACCGTCTTGGATATCCAAAACATATTTATTACCTGTTTCTTCACCCAATTTTGTAAAGTAAGATTCCAATTCCTTACGATAAAGTGTCATAAAGTTATCGTTGAACTGATAAATCGCAACCCCTACTTGATAGGTTTTACCAGAGCCATCTGATTCACCTGATTTACCGCAGGCCACCAAAACCAACCCTAAAAGAGCCAATGCCATAAACTTAAAAAACTTTTTCATCTTAAAATCCTTTCTCCAATTAAGCAATGCACGACAGTGTAAACGTTTTCTTTACTCTTTTATCTTACCTTGACATATTATTTTTGTCAATATATTAAAATACCTTAAAAACATTGGTCTAATCCGATTTTTATATTAAGTAGGCCTTTAACTTGCCTTTTTTAGGCTATATTCAACGACTTTAACATAATCCCGAATCTTACATTTATAATAAATCTAACCCTAAATTTTTTTTGGTCTAATTTTTATAAAAAATAAGAATAAAAAGCACCTCTACAGTGAGAGATGCTTAAGGAGACTCTGTATGGTCATCTGAGTCGTCTTAGTTATTAAAGAGTTTTGCCCAAGCCTACTCGGAGTTACAGTCACTGAAGTTTTTTTTAAAATAGTGGACTTGAGCCATCCTTGTTACCTCCCCTCCCGTTTCATAAGCAGGGCATCTTCGGTTGGGTTGTGGTAGTAGGCCTTGCGACGGCCGACTTCTTTAAAACCGTAGGCTCGATAGAGTTGCTGGGCCTTGGTGTTACCTTCCCTCACCTCTAAAAATATGGGCTGAGGATTGCTGATGAGTTGCTTCATAAGTTGGTGGGCCAGGCCCATTCCCTGAAATTCAGGCATTATGGCGATATTGGTCAGCTCACTCTCCCCAACCATATCTTGGAGCGAAAGAAAGCCGACCACCTGCCCTCCGTGTTGGACAAAGTAGTAATGCGTGCTTTCCTGTTCCATGTCTGCCTGGATTTGGTCCAAATTCCAGGGCGATTGGCCATAGGTCGCTTGCAAAATCTGATGGACCACCTGTGCTTGTTCCGTCGTTTTCATTTCCTTAAACCCTCTTGATATAGTCGGACGAACCCTCTTCATGGGTCTTGAGCCAATTTTCCTCAGCTTCTACCTTCTTCAGATACTCTGGGACAAAGCTGTGCACCTCATGAGGCTCTTCTTGGAGACCCAGTCTGCCCATCGCAACAGCTGAAGGGAGAACCTCCTGCACCAGCGCCTGTGGGAAGGCCTCTAAAATCTGGTCACGGAAATTGCTGACCTCACCGACAAAGGCTAACTTAGCTCGGTCCTGACAAGCTACTAGGATGGCGTCAAGCGAGTCATGACGATCAGGCTGGACTGCTCTGCCATCTTCATAAAAACCGACATAGGCATTATTCCGACGGGCATCCATGAGGGGAACGACCAAGCCATCGAAAGCCACATTCAGGGCAATGGCCTGAAGGCTAGACACCCCGACCAGGCTGATATTAAGGCTATAGGCCAGGGTCTTTGCGGTCGCAACTGCAACTCGCAGACCTGTATAGGAACCCGGTCCTTGCGCTACTACAATACGGTCCAAATCTTGAGGGTCCATCCCCAACTGCCCCATCAAAAAATCGATACTGGGCATAAGGCTAATGCTGTGGTTTTTCTTAATATTGAGGGTCAGATCTGCCAAAACCTGCTCATCCCGAAGAATAGCAACCGTTAAGGCCTGACTCGAGGTATCAAAGGATAAAATATTCATACTGACTCTTCTTTCTGTTCTAAGGTCAACCAAGCTTATCGGCCGACCGTCTCCTCCCATTTTATCATAAAAGCAGATATTCTTCCGACATGAAAACGCGACCACCCAACTTATACTTTTACTCAGCCCCTGTTTTGTGGTATAATTTTTATAATTGCAACGCTCAAGGTCAATCCATTACTCTATTTTTTCAATTGAATAGCAGAGCATAGAATGATACCATTCTGGCTCATTTTACATGGTCTCAACCTTGAAAAAACGAAAGGAAACCCAATGATTTATAAAGTTTATTACCAAGAAACTAAAGACACTAACCCAAAACGTGAACAAACCAAGTCTCTTTACCTAGATATTGACGCAACTGAAGAACGTCAAGGCCGTATCTTGGCCCGCGAATTGGTCGAAAAAAATACTGCCTACAACATCGAATTCATCGAACTTCTCTCAGACAAGCACTTGGAATACGAAAAAGAAACCGGTGCCTTCAGCTTAACGGAGTTCTAATATGTCAAACATCAATCTAAAGAAAGACGAGGTTGGGGTATACGCCATCGGCGGTCTCGGTGAAATCGGGAAAAATACCTACGGTATCGAGTACCAAGACGAGATTATCATCGTCGATGCCGGAATTAAGTTCCCAGAGGATGATCTCCTCGGGATTGACTACGTTATCCCTGACTACTCCTACATCGTTGAAAACCTCAATCGTGTCAAGGGTCTAGTTATCACTCACGGTCACGAAGACCATATCGGTGGAATTCCCTTCCTTCTCAAGCAGGCAAATGTTCCTATCTATGCTGGACCACTGGCCCTTGCTCTTATCCGTGGAAAACTGGAAGAACACGGTCTCCTACGTGATGCCAAACTCTATGAGATCAACCACAACACCGAGTTGACCTTCAAGAACTTGTCCGTAACCTTCTTCCGGACAACCCACTCCATCCCAGAACCCTTGGGAATTGTCATTCACACCCCTCAAGGACGTGTCGTCTGTACAGGTGACTTCAAGTTTGACTTTACCCCTGTTGGTGAACCAGCCGACCTCCACCGCATGGCGGCACTTGGGGAAGAAGGCGTACTCTGCCTCCTCTCTGACTCAACCAATGCCGAGGTACCAACCTTCACCAATTCTGAAAAGGTTGTCGGTCAGTCCATCATGCGCATCATCGAAGGCATCCATGGACGGATTATCTTCGGTTCCTTTGCCTCTAACATCTTCCGTCTCCAGCAGGCCATTGAAGCTGCTGTTAAGACCGGCCGTAAGGTTGCTGTCTTTGGTCGCTCAATGGAAAAAGCCATTGTCAACGGAATTGAGTTAGGCTATATCAAAGCACCAAAAGGCACCTTCATTGAACCTAACGACATCAAGAACTACCACGCCAGTGAAATTCTCATCCTCTGTACAGGTAGCCAGGGTGAGTCCATGGCAGCCTTAGCTCGCATTGCCAACGGGAACCATCGTCACGTGCAATTACAGCCAGGTGACACTGTCATCTTCTCTTCTAGTCCAATCCCTGGAAACACGACCAGCGTCAACAAACTTATCAATACCATCCAAGAGGCTGGCGTTGATGTCATCCATGGCAAGGTTAACAACATCCATACTTCTGGACACGGTGGTCAGCAAGAACAAAAACTCATGCTCCGCCTCATGAAACCAAAATACTTCATGCCAGTCCACGGAGAATACCGGATGCAGAAAGTCCATGCCGGGCTCGCTGTGGATACCGGTGTGCCAAAGAAAAATATCTTCATCATGGAAAATGGTGATGTCCTGGCATTGACGGCTAACAGCGCCCGCATCTCTGGAAAATTCAATGCCCAAGACATCTACGTCGATGGAAATGGTATCGGCGATATCGGAGCAGCTGTCCTCCGCGATCGTCGCGATTTGTCAGAAGACGGTGTGGTCCTCGCTATCGCTACTGTCGATTTCAATTCCAAGATGATTCTGGCTGGTCCGGACATCCTCAGTCGAGGTTTCATCTACATGCGTGAATCTGGCGACCTTATCCGTGAGAGCCAACGCCTCCTCTTCAATGCCATTCGTATTGCACTGAAAAACAAGGATGCTAGTGTTCAAACTCTTAACGGAGCTATTGTCAATGCCCTGAGACCCTTCCTATACGAAAAAACAGAGCGTGAACCAATCATCATTCCAATGGTACTCACGCCAGATAACGACTAAACCAAAAACACCAGCCTTCTCTTGAAAGCTGGTGTTTTTGCGTCTTGCCACGGTTGTCTTAGGCCGTAGCAAGCATTCATATTCTCCTCAAATCAAAGTTATACTGAGTTAAAATTTAAACCATACATCATTCAGTTTTTTTGCCTAACTCTCTTATACCTACGTCAACCTGACTGATTTATTATGATTTTGAGGAAATTTTAGATTGGCAATTTTCCATTCCAATCGGATAAACTTAATGTCATTCTAGTCTCTCATCAAGAGGCGGGTGCATAGATATAGGATACAACCCCAGGTGTCCAAGAATTATTTGGATCAAAGTAACCACGGTAGTTAGCAATAGACATATTACCATTATAATTAGACTCTAGAATCTGAATTGTTCCATCGCTGGCTACATCCGTGACATAACCGACATGACCGTAGCCTCCATCAGACCAGACAATAATGGCACCAACTGCAGGTGTTGTTCCAACCGTAAAGCCATCTGCTGCTGCATTAGCTGCCCAATCATTGGCATTTCCCCAGTAATTAGAGGCCCATGTTGCCAGTGATTTAACACCCCATGTACACTGCCCTACAGGATAGAGGTTGGTAGAATCAGAGGATACTGTTACATTTGAGCTAGTAGTTGTCGTTGAGGTCGAAGTTGACGCTGTCTCAGTCTTCGTATCTCCATAGCTGTAATTATAGTTGGCACTATAATCTTGACCATAGTAGAACGGCGTTGATTGTTCAAAGCCATAAGCATTAAAGTCTGGAGCGTAACCCCACTCATCTGCACTGGCAGATTGAGTTGAAAGAAGGGCAAGTCCTGTTAATCCTGCCATACTAGTGGTCATAAGCATTGTTTTATTGAATTTCATTTTTTCTTCCTTTCTTTTAAAGACCCTCTTATTCTACTGGAGAAATATGTCAGATCAATGTTAAGGCCTTTAAAAATATGACAGAGGCTTTAGAATGTCTTTGCGGGAAGGGTTCGTTTAAGCCTGATTTTAGGCTTCTTGCTCCTTTGAACAAAAAATGGACCCCAGGTAGAGGTCCATTATCAACTGATGATTAATACAAGTGGAGATAGTTATCCAATTCCCATTGAGAAACAAAGGACGCATAGCTCTGCCATTCAATACGCTTCGCACGGTAGAAGTTCGTGTAGATATGCTCACCGAGTGCTTCACGCACCACTTCTGACTCTTTCAAGGCTTTGAGGGCGTTATGAAGAGTAGATGGCAAATCGATGATCCCTGCTTTACGGCGTTGCTCAGATGACATCGAATAGATGTTAGCTTCAACTGGCGCTGGAGCGTCAATCTTATTCACAATACCATCAAGACCTGCTTCAAGCAATACTGCCATAGTCAAGTAAGGGTTAGCCATTGGGTCTACTGAACGCAATTCCAAACGAGTTCCCATACCACGGCTTGCAGGTACGCGAATCAATGGAGAACGGTTTTGTCCAGCCCAAGCAATGTAGACAGGCGCTTCATAACCTGGAACCAAACGCTTGTAAGAGTTAACGGTTGGATTGGTAATAGCTGTATAGCTATAAGCATGCTTCATCAAACCACCAAGGAAATAGTAGGCATCTTGAGAGAGTTCCATACCACGTGGATCCTCTGGATCATAGAAGGCATTCCCGTTCTGATTGAAGAGTGACATGTTACAGTGCATCCCTGAGCCAGCGATACCATACTTAGGTTTCGCCATAAAGGTTGCATACATGTTGTGTTTACGTGCAATAGTTTTAACAACTAACTTGAAGAGTTGGATATTGTCACAAGCCTTAAGAACGTCAGAATACTTGAAGTCAATTTCATGTTGTCCAACGGCACACTCATGGTGAGACGCTTCCACTTCAAAGCCCATTTGAGTCAAGACGTTAACAATCTCACGGCGAGTATTGTCCGCCAAGTCAGTTGGCGCAAGGTCAAAATAACCACCCTTATCATTCACTTCAAGTGTTGGTTCCCCATTTTCATCCATCTTAAAAAGGAAGAATTCTGGTTCTGGACCAAGGTTGAAGGAAGTATAGCCTACTTCTTCCATGTGCTTGAGGGCTTTTTTCAGATTACCACGAGGGTCTCCCGCAAATGGTTCACCCTTGGCTGTGTAAATATCACAAATCAAACCAGCCACAGCACCATTTTCGTCTCCCCATGGGAAAATAATCCATGTATCTAGGTCTGGATAGAGATACATATCAGACTCATTGATCCGTACAAATCCTTCGATAGAGGATCCATCAAACATGACCTTGTTAGACAAGACCTTATCCAGTTGTTCATCAGTAGCTGGAATTTCAACGTTTTTCATGGTTCCCATGATATCGCTAAACATCAAACGCAAGAATGTGACATTCTTTTCTTTCACTTCGCGACGAATATCAGCTGCTGTAATAGGCATAATTGGTTCTCCTTAAGATTGTAGCCCTAGAGGGTAGTGTTAAATTTCGATTTAAAAACGTGGTATTCCCATATTATATGGCAATGGATTAGCAAAGTCGTCTGGATCATCCAGGTCAGCCTTCTTAAAGGGTGCTAAATCTGCATCCGTAATAGGCTTAAGAAGTTTCTGACTAGAATACTGTTTACGGATGGCTGCCATATTGAGACCAGCATCCAGATAATCTCGGATTTCCAACAGGCGATCCATGTCATTTAACGAATACATGCGACGGTTACCTTCATTACGATCAGGCTTAATTAACCCCTGATCTTCATAGTAACGAATCTGCCGTGCCGTTAAATCCGTCAATTTCATAACCGACCCAATTGGGAAAACCGCCATTGAGCGTCTAAATTCTTTTCCTTGCATGACAAACCTCCTTCCATACCATTACATTGTAACCTAAAAAAAAAAGCGTGTCAAGAAATAATGTCATAAATTCTTACACATCTTTTTGATTTTTTTCTTTGTTTTTAAAATAGCGGAGCAAAAAATTCATATCACTATTGACAATGATAGCAATAAAAACACCAATAAAGGTCTCAAAGACACGCGCAACCGCATATTCAATAGAATCCCCATAAGGAATAGATAGGGAAATAATGAGCATGGCTGACACAGCCCCGATAATACCAGCCTGATTATTAACCGCCACATTAGTCATGATTGTCAACATAGCGCAAATCGGTACAACTAGCAAGGTAATCCACAGACTACGGCCAAATAAATCATATAAAAAGAAATAGGCAATGGCATAGAGTCCACCAATCGAGTTCCCCAAGATGCGTGACGCTCCAAAATGAACACTTTTATCAAAGTCTTCCCTCAAACTGAAAACTGCTGTCAGGGCTGCAATATTGGTTCCTTGCCAGCCCAATAGGCTAAACAAGAGAATGACTAAAAAGACAGCAATCCCTGATTTGAGTGTCCGCATGCCCAATTTAAATTTTTTTGGATCAAAGCGATATTTTTTAAACATAACTCCATTGTAACATGAAAGAAAAAAATTGTCTCTGACAACAACATAAAAAGAGTTGGTTACCCAACTCTTTTCGTCGCTACTATCTTAGCAATTACTTTTCTGTCAATGCTGACAAGCCTGGAAGAACTTTACCTTCGAGAAGTTCCATTGATGCTCCACCACCTGTAGAGATCCATGAGAATTTATCTGCACGGCCAAGGTTGATGGCAGCTGCTGCTGAGTCACCACCACCGATGATTGATTTCACGCCTGGTTGTTTAACGATAGCATCCATCACACCGATTGTTCCAGCCTGGAAGTCAGGGTTTTCAAAGACACCCATAGGACCGTTCCAAACAACGGTTTTCGCACCTTCAAGTTCTGCTTCGAATTTAGCGATTGATTTTGGACCGATGTCAAGACCAAGGAAACCTTCAGAAACAGCTTCACCTTCTGTGTCACGAACCACATCGTAACCTGCAAAAGCGTTAGCTTCTTTTGAGTCTACTGGCAAGATCAATTTGCCGTTAGCTTTTTCAAGAAGGGCTTTTGCCACATCAAGTTTGTCTTCTTCCACAAGAGAGTTACCGATTTCGATACCTTGTGCCTTGTAGAAGGTGTAGGTCATACCACCACCGATGAGGACTTTGTCTGCTTTTTCGAGCAAGTTTTCAATCACACCGATCTTGTCAGATACTTTTGAACCACCAAGAATCGCTACGAATGGACGTTCAGGTGTTTCAACTGCTTCTTGGATATAGGCAATTTCGTTTTCCAAAAGGAAACCAGCTACAGCCTTGTCAACGTTTGCTGAGATGCCAACGTTTGAAGCGTGAGCACGGTGAGCTGTACCGAAGGCATCGTTAACGAAGATGCCGTCACCAAGTGATGCCCAGTAAGCACCGAGTTCTGCATCGTTTTTAGATTCTTTCTTGCCTTCAACATCTTCAAAACGAGTGTTTTCGACCAAGAGGACTTGACCATCTTCTAAAGCATTGATAGCTGCTTCCAGTTCTTCACCGCGAGTGCTGCCAGGGAAGATAACGTCTTGACCCAATTTTTCACCGAGAGCTTTCGCTACTGGTGCCAATGATTTGCCGTCTTTGTCAGCTTCTTCTTTGACACGACCAAGGTGAGAGAAGAGGATGGCACGGCCGCCGTTTTCAAGGATATACTTGATGGTTGGAAGAGCCGCTGTGATACGGTTGTCGTTTGTGATAACGCCGTCTTTCAAAGGCACGTTGAAGTCCACACGAACGAGAACTTTTTTGCCTTTAACATCAACGTCTTTAACAGTTAATTTAGCCATTTCTGGTCTCCTTAAAATTTTTAATACAAGATAATTATATCACATTTTCTTTCGTTTTCCTAAAAAGCCTATAGATTTTCAGGAATTTTTAAATCATAGCAAAGCTTTATCACATGATTTGAACACCCGAAATAACTTTTCGTATTTTCTCATACTGGTATCGATTCATAACCCTATTTAGAAGTGACTTGCTCTGCTATTTCCCACTACTAACCACCAATATATCCTGCCCCTAAAACATGGCCTATCACAAAAGTTGCTAGCATGGTCAAAAGCCCCATTCCAATATTACGCCGAATAGCTGGCCAAGTAGGGGCATTCCCAAGTTTAGCACTGCTATAGCCTGTTAGAAATAGTGAGACCACAACCAGGAACATTGTCAGAGGAATCCGAAGATTTTCTGGAGCAACCATGACAGCCAGCATTGGAAATAAAGCACCAATAGAAAAAGCCAAGAAACTTGAAATTGCTGCCTTCCAAGGATTGGTAAATGACTCATATTCCAAATTATATTTTTCTTCTACTAAAAATTTCACAGGATTTTTGGCAAAAGCTCGATTTGTCATGACCTCAGCAGCAGTTGAACACTCTCCCTTAGCAAGATAATGGTCATAAAGAGACTGTTTGGCTACCTTCGGATCTGTCTCATATAGTCGACGTTCTCTCTCCGTTGCAGCAATTTCCGTATCCTTCTGTGTTGATACCGAAACATATTCTCCACCAGCCATGGAAAAAGCACCCGCTAATATAGCCGATATCCCTGACAGGAAAATAACCCAGGTATCATTCGTCGCTGAAGCTACCCCAATCACAACACCAGCAACTGAGACAATACCATCATTAGCCCCGAGAACGCCCGCCCGTAAAATATTTAATCGTTCCGAGAATTGAGATGTCATAGCAACCTCCTTTATTTAGAATGATACTAAATAAGGGAGAGTTAGTCAATAAAAACGGCAAAAAAAGACTAGATTACTCTAGTCGTTTACGAGGTCTAGACCTCAATTACAATTATTTTGCAATTTTTGCAAAGTACTCAAGTGTACGAACCAATTGAGCAGTGTATGACATTTCGTTGTCATACCATGCAACAGTTTTAACCAATTGTTTTCCGTCAACGTCAAGAACTTTTGTTTGAGTTCCGTCAAACAATGAACCGTAAGAGATACCTACGATATCAGAAGAAACGATTTGGTCTTCTGTGTAACCAAATGAATCGTTTGCAGCAGCTTTCATTGCAGCGTTTACTTCTTCAGCAGTTACTGATTTTTCAAGAACTGTAACCAATTCAGTTACTGATCCAGTTGGAACTGGAACACGTTGTGCAGCACCGTCAAGTTTACCGTTCAATTCAGGGATAACAAGACCGATAGCTTTAGCAGCACCAGTTGAGTTAGGAACGATGTTTGCAGCACCAGCGCGTGCACGACGAAGGTCACCACCACGGTGTGGTCCGTCAAGGATCATTTGGTCACCAGTGTAAGCGTGGATAGTTGTCATCAAACCTTCAACAACACCGAAGTTGTCTTGAAGAGCTTTAGCCATAGGAGCCAAACAGTTAGTTGTACATGAAGCACCTGAGATAACTGTTTCAGTACCATCAAGGATGTCGTGGTTTGTGTTGAATACAACAGTTTTCACGTCATTTCCACCAGGAGCTGTGATAACAACTTTTTTAGCACCATTTGCATGGATGTGTTGCTCAGCTTTTTCTTTAGAAGCGAAGAAACCAGTAGCTTCAAGAACGATATCAACACCGTCAGTTGCCCAATCGATGTTAGCTGGGTTGCTTTCAGCAGAAACTTTAACGAATTTACCGTTAACTTCGAATCCACCTTCTTTTACTTCAACAGTACCGTCGAAACGACCTTGAGTTGAGTCGTATTTCAACAAGTGAGCAAGCATGTTAGGATCTGTAAGGTCATTGATACGAGTAACTTCAACACCTTCTACGTTTTGGATACGACGGAATGCAAGACGTCCGATACGACCGAAACCGTTAATACCAACTTTAACTACCATTAGTGATTTCCTCCTTATGAAAATCGTGTTTTTTATTTAAAGGCTATGCCTTTAGACTAATGTGAAAAGATTAACTTGTTATGATACAAGACATCTTTCAACATTTTTATTATATAATATATCACCAAAAATTGCAAATGATTTTATTAGTTTTGCTCGCTTCCTGTGAAAAAATCCCAGCGTTTTCAAAAACTGTAAAACACTTTAGAGATCTTTTAATATTAAGGATTTTTATTTTTTTCTCAGTTGCTACTCATTTAGAACACCTGTTCTTTTTTCTTTAAATCTCATTACACTCAATAAAAATTATAAAAAGGTCAGGGAATATCCCTAACCTTTTTATCTATTATTCACCACGGTTTTTCTTGATGATTTCTTCTTGAACTGATTTAGGCACATCTTCGTAGTGGTCAAATACCATCATGAAGGTACCACGTCCTTGTGATGCAGAACGAAGTGTTGTTGCATAACCGAACATTTCAGCAAGTGGTACATAAGCACGAACGATTTGGCTGTTACCGTGAGCTTCCATACCGTCAACACGTCCACGACGAGCTGTTACGTGACCCATAACGTCCCCGAGGTTTTCTTCAGGAACAGTGATTGTAACGAGCATCATTGGCTCAAGGATAGCAGGTTGTGCTGATTTAGCAGCTTCTTTAAGGGCAAGAGATGCTGCAACCTTGAAGGCAGTTTCAGATGAGTCGACATCATGGTATGAACCATCGTAAAGCTTAGCTTTAATGTCAACCATTGGGTAGCCTGCAAGGACACCGTTAGCCATAGATTCTTGAAGACCTTTTTCAACGGCTGGGATAAATTCACGAGGAACCACACCACCGACGATAGCGTTCTCGAACTCGAATCCTTTACCTTCTTCGTTTGGTGTAAATTCAATCCAAACGTCACCGAATTGCCCTTTACCACCAGATTGGCGTTTGAAGAATCCACGAGCTTGTGTAGAAGCACGGAATGTTTCACGGTAAGATACTTGAGGAGCACCTACGTTGGCTTCAACCTTGAATTCACGACGCATACGGTCAACAAGGACATCCAAGTGGAGCTCACCCATACCAGCGATAACTGTTTCACCAGTTTCAGGGTTAGTTTCAACACGGAAGGTTGGATCTTCTTCTGCCAATTTTTGAAGGGCAATACCCATCTTATCTTGGTCAGCTTTAGACTTAGGCTCAACCATCAATTGGATAACTGGTTCTGGTACGTTGATAGACTCAAGGATGATTTTCGCTTTTTCGTCTGTCAATGAGTCACCAGTTGTTGTATCTTTCAAACCAACGGCAGCAGCGATATCACCTGAGTAAACAGTTTCGATTTCGTTACGGCTGTTCGCGTGCATTTGAAGGATACGTCCGATACGCTCACGTTTACCTTTAGACGTGTTCATAACGTAAGAACCTGAGTTCAAGACACCAGAGTACACACGGAAGAATGTCAAACGACCTACGAATGGGTCAGTCATGATCTTGAAGGCAAGGGCCGCAAATGGCTCTTCATCAGAAGCAGGACGAGTTTCTTCAGCATCTGTTTCTGGGTTGATACCTTTGATTGCAGGGATATCAAGTGGGCTTGGCAAGTAGTCAAGAACCGCATCAAGCATCAACTGAACACCCTTGTTCTTGAAGGCAGAACCACAAAGAACTGGGAAGAATTCAACGTTGATAGTCGCTTTACGGATACCAGCTTTAAGCTCTTCTTCAGTGATTTCTTCACCTTCGAGGTATTTCATCATGAGCTCTTCATCAGTTTCAGCTACTGCTTCAACCAATTTTTCACGCCATTCTTGAGCCATATCAAGGAGGTCAGCTGGAATATCTTCTTCCAAGATATCTGTACCAAGGTCGTTGGTGTAGATTTCAGCTTTCATCTTAACCAAGTCAATGATACCACGGAAGTCATCTTCTGAACCGATTGGCAATTGGATTGGGTGAGCGTTAGCTTGAAGACGGTCATGAAGGGTGCTTACTGAGTAAAGGAAGTCCGCACCGATTTTGTCCATTTTGTTTGAGAATACGATACGTGGAACACCGTATTCAGTTGCTTGACGCCAAACAGTTTCTGTCTGTGGTTCAACACCTGATTGTGAGTCCAATACAGTTACCGCACCGTCAAGTACGCGGAGTGAACGTTGTACTTCGATTGTGAAGTCCACGTGTCCTGGGGTATCGATGATGTTAACACGAGTGTCTTTCCATTGAGCTGTTGTCGCAGCAGATGTGATCGTGATACCACGTTCTTGTTCTTGCTCCATCCAGTCCATTTGTGACGCACCTTCGTGAGTCTCACCGATTTTGTGAATTTTACCAGTGTAGTAAAGGATACGCTCAGTTGTTGTTGTTTTACCGGCATCGACGTGAGCCATGATACCGATGTTACGAGTTTTTTCCAGTGAAAATTCGCGTGCCATGAGGTCTGTTTCTCCTATAATTTTTTGTTTTTTAATAGCCTTTCAGGGCTAGGGAGGTATCCCTGGCCCTGAAGGTTTTTATACATTTAGATGTATCCGCTCTGCAAGCCTAGAGAGGCGCAGTAGTCGGGTGATAGCTGACATCGTTGCTAAGCAATTCGCCACCCATCTAAGCAACTGTACGGAGGAAAGACAAGGAAATGCAAAGCATTTCTGCCTTTCTCCCTACCAACGGAAGTGTGCGAAGGCACGGTTGGCCTCAGCCATTTTGTGTGTGTCTTCACGTTTCTTAACAGATGCACCTGTGTTGTTTGCTGCATCCATGATTTCTTTAGCCAAACGGTCAACCATTGTGTGTTCACCACGCGCACGTGATGCGTTTACCAACCAACGGAGACCAAGTGTTGTACGACGCTCTGGACGAACTTCAACTGGAACTTGGTAGTTAGAACCACCGACACGACGTGCACGTACTTCAAGTACAGGCATGATGTTTTCCATTGCTGATTCAAATACTTCATTTGCATCGTTGCCAGTAGCTTCTTTGATTTGCTCAAAAGCTCCGTAGACGATAGATGCTGCAGTACCACGTTTACCATCAAGCATAACACGGTTGATAAGACGTGTTACAAGCTTAGAGTTGTACAATGGATCTGGTAATACTTCGCGCTTAGGCGCTTGATTTTTACGACTCATTTATCCTATCTCCCTTCTTATCCTTTAGGACGTTTAGCACCGTATTTAGAACGGCCTTGTTTACGATCAGCTACACCTGCAGTATCAAGTGCACCACGGACGATATGGTAACGTACCCCTGGAAGGTCTTTTACACGTCCACCACGGATAAGCACAACACTGTGTTCTTGCAAGTTGTGGCCGATACCTGGGATGTAGGCAGTAACTTCGATAAGGTTACTCAAACGTACACGAGCGAATTTACGAAGGGCTGAGTTAGGTTTTTTAGGCGTCATTGTTCCAACACGCGTTGCAACACCACGTTTTTGTGGAGAAGAAACGTTTGTTTGAACTTTTTTACGGCTGTTGTAACCAACGTTGAGGGCTGGTGACTTAGATTTTTCTACTTTAGATTGGCGTGGTTTACGTACCAATTGGTTAATTGTAGGCATCTACATACTCCTGTGTTTTTTTATTTTTGGTTGATAAAGCGCTTGGTGACAGCCTTTATCCGGGTGTACTTTTGCAACATTTGTCAGCACGTCTCTGTACACTTTTGAGAGACCAAAAGTAAAAAGTACCGTCTACTATAGTATCATGGATAGGATAGAGTGTCAAATAGTTTGCTGAGGATTTTATTTCTTATTTCTACAGAAAAAGAGCGCTAGTCTAGGTAGCGCTCCAATCCTCCTTAATCCTGGAAAATATTACCCACTTCAACGGTAACTTTATTGTTTTTAACATCAATTTCAGAGACGTTGAGGAGGGATTTGTAGGCGAATTTATCATCACGTTCTGCCTGGGTATTATCCGCGAAGACAGCAACACCCACCAAGGTTGAATCGAATTCAGTTAGAAGACTGGCCATACCATTGATAGTCCCTCCACCTTTAAGGAAGTCATCGACAATCAGCACGCGACTGTTTGGCTTGAGGCTGCGCTTAGAAAGAAACATCTTCTCAATACGGTCGCTAGAACCTGACGCATAGTTGACAGAGACCGTAGACCCTTCCGTAATCTTCAGGTCACGACGAACAATGACAAAAGGAACGTTGAGAACGTTGGCCACCGCATTGGCAAGTGGCACCCCCTTAGTCGCTACCGTCATTACGGCATCAATCTTTTCACCTTGGAAAACATTGGCAATAATGCGACCAACATTATTCAAAATAGATGGCGTACTCAAGAGGTCTGAGAGGTAGATATAACCTCCTGGCAAGATACGGTCACTTTCAGACAGACGGTCACAAAGTTCCTCTGCAATCGTCCGTGCTTCGTCCTTAGAAATCGTCGGTGTAAAAATAACCCCACCGCTGGCACCAGTAACAGTTTCAATATGACCGATAGAGCTCTCTTCAAAGGCCTTTTTAATGATGGCAATGTCTTCAGAAATAGAAGATTTTGCTGCTTCATACTTCTCAGCAAAAGTATTCAAACCGGTCAAGGTATAGGGATTATTAAGAAGGTAGTTTGAAATGACTACCATACGCTCGCTACGTCTTAGTTTCATGTGTTTCACCATTTTCTCTTTTGTCATTCGATGAAACCTAAACTAAGGAGCCTTATGTGCCCATTTTTTCATCAAATGCTAAGTATATTGTATTCATTATAGCATACGATGCATAAAAAACGAACATTTTTACTCGAAAAATGCTCGTTTTTCTTTTATTTGTTATAGTTCGGTTTATAGAAGGCCCGATTATCCATGGCGAAGATTCGATTGGTCATCTCCCCGGGACTAACACGACTTAGAGCCGTCATCATCATCATCATTTCTGCGTCAATATTGTCAATCATATGAAGAATTTCTGCTTCCATGATACGAGGTCGAACCGGACTTCCGTACTCCAGCTGTCCATGATGACTAAGGATAACATGGCGGAGCACCGTCACGTCTTCACGGTCATCTGCGATTCCCAATTCTAAAA
The DNA here is from genome assembly GCF_042649745.1 of Streptococcus caprae. Taxonomy (NCBI): domain Bacteria; kingdom Bacillati; phylum Bacillota; class Bacilli; order Lactobacillales; family Streptococcaceae; genus Streptococcus; species Streptococcus caprae. Next base: position 25,416 of record NZ_JBHRZV010000006.1, read on the forward strand.
TAGCCTTAGTAATCTCTTCGTTGATGAGAGCAATGTGACCAATGAGATTGCCACGTACGGTGTACTCAGTATTTTCATACCCTGTCAATTCCAGAACCTTGGCCAGGTCATGGAGCATAATTCCTGCATAAAGCAAACTCTTGTCGAGCTCAGGATAAACACTACCGATTGCATCCGCCAATCGAACCATGGTAGCTGTATGATAGGAAAGCCCCGCTTCAAAGGCATGGTGGTTGGTCTTAGCGGCCGGGTAAGAATAAAATTCCTTGCCAAATTTTCCATAGAGATTGCGAACGATTCGCTGCCAAGTCGCATTTTCAATCTTGAACATCATTTGTTCCAGATACTCACGGTTTTCATCCGCATCAACAGGTGATTTGGGACGGAAATCTTTAGGGTCCTTGGACTCGCTGTCATTTGGCAGACGAAGGACTATCTGGTTAACCTGTGGAGTTCCGTTATAGACCTCACGACGCCCCTTCATGTGAACAACCTTACCTGCCACAAAGGTTTCAATATTATGGGCTTGAGCATCCCAAAGGTTCCCTTGAATTTCACCCGTATCATCTTGGAAGGTCATAGCAATAAAATCCTTGCCAGCCCTGGTTTTTCTGACTTCTGCTGCCTTGATAAGGTAAAATCCCTCAAAGAGCTCGTCCTTCTTCATCTGATTGATTTTCACAATTGGTCTCCTTTTCCTTTTTTCCTATATTTATTAACTTAAGTTCTCAATAGACGAGACCAGTCGAAGTAGACATCAAAGTGTTAGGTAGTAGCCTTTTGACGTCTTGTTTCAACCTCAGTATTAGGAACCATCTAGGTCTTCGTCAAAGGTCAACTCTAGCAGCTTCTCATTCCCCTGATAATTTTCAGCCTTGTCCAAAGCCCTGATAATAGCCTTGGTTCTTGTATTGACCAGGCTATCCAATGTAGAATTAGCTGTATTCAGTTGTTTTTGAGCTTTGAGCAAGAGACCTTGGTATTTCTCAAATTCTGTCTTGACATTTCCTAGGACCTTGCTGATGTCATCTGCGTTCTGCTGAATATTGAGGGTCTTAAAGCCGACAGACAATGAATTAAGCAGGGCTGACAGAGTCGTTGGTCCAGCAACCACAATATTTTCCTCCCGCCGTAAACTGTCAAAGAAGGCAGCCTGACGGACGACTTCTGAGTAGAGACCTTCCGTCGGTAAGAATAAAATCCCAAAATTGGTCGTTGCAGGTGGTTTAAGGTACTTCTTCTGAATATCTTTCGCAAAGCGCTTGATACTAGCCAGCAAAGCCTTACGATAGGCATCTATAAGTTCCTTATCACCAGCTTCATAGGCATCTTCCAAGCGGTAATAATCTTCCAAGGGAAACTTGGAGTCGATTGGGAGGTAAACCGCTTCTTCTTGACTGGCACCAGGTAATTTAATGGCATACTCAACCCGTTCACTTGAGCCCGGCACGGTCGCAAATTCACGCTCATACTGCTGAGGCGTCATGATATCCTCGATAATTTGGCCGAGTTGTAGTTCGCCTAAAATTCCACGTGTCTTGGTGTTAGAAAGAACCTTGTTGAGAGTCCCGACATCCTTGGCCACATGGCGCATTTCGCCCAGACCTTGATTGACCGACTCCAGCTGCTTGGACACCGTCTCAAAGGAGGTTTGCAGGCGGGTATGGAGGGTCTGGTCCAGTTTTTCCTCGACGGTCAGACGCATGTCTTCCATGCGTTTTTCATTGGATTCTTGGATTTTTTCTAGGGAATGGCTGAGCTGGCTTTGCATGTGAGCCAAGCGTTGGTCACTGGTTTCTCGATTATCCGACAGAGTCTGGTGAAGGACCTCCCGAACATCCGTTAGCTGAATCATCATGTCCTGCTGGAGTCGATTGAGTTCCTGAGCCAGTCTCAGTTGCTGATCCTTATTGACAGCATCGAGTTGATAGGTAAGCTGCTCAGATAAATTATCCGCATAGTCTTCCTGGTCCTGGGCCAAGTCTTCCTTGAGCCGGTCCAATTTGAGATAAAGGAGGATTGACACCGCTAGACTAAGGATGACCAGCACAAGTAAAAATAAGGTCATGGTTAATCCTTTGATTGAATGACAATGACATAACCCTGGTCCAAACTGAATATCACAGGTTGGTCCAGAAATTCATTGCTGGAATAGATTTTTCGTTGAAAATAGTTGCTATCTGTTAATTCGTATTTAGCACCAGAAATTCGTAACCGACCTGATCCCTCTACCATAAAAGAGAGGTAAGTCATGCCTGGAAATGGCTCAACCCGATGCTCCCCGGCAGGAAAATAGCTGAGCTGATTTTGGACATTAAGCAGGCTAATTTGCTGCATGTGGGCAGTCAGGTCTGGATGACTAGGCAGAAAGATTGAGGACATTTCATGATCAAGACGACCACCCAAGGCTCCATAAACATGGACGCTTGCTTGTGGATTCTGGGCAAAGACTGCCTTAAGCGCCAACTCTAAATCCGTATCATCCTTTTCTGGCTTGGCCTGCACGACTGCTCTGCTATGGTCCCTAATCAGCGCCAACTCCGAAGCTGAAACTGAGTCAAAATCGCCAACCGCCAAATCAAGGGGGAGCCCCTGCTTGATGAGATAGAGGCAGCCACGATCAACCCCAATATAGCTATCGTAGGTCTTGGGCAAGGCTCTGACGGCAGCGCCCGCCACCATAGCAATCTTAGTCATTAAGGGCCTCACGAAGGGTTGCCACGCGCTCAACCAGGTCGCCCTTGAAGACGTAGGAACCCGCCACGAAGACGTTGGCACCTGCTACCTTGGCCTGACCGATGGTCGTGTTATCGATACCGCCATCAACCTCAATATCAAAGCTGAGACCACGCTCTTGACGTTCTTGGGCAACGCGCGCAACCTTTGTCATGGTTTCTGGGATGAATGCTTGTCCCCCGAAACCTGGATTAACCGTCATAATCAAGACTTGGTCCACCAGGTCAAGAACTGGGAAAAGAGCTTCAACAGGTGTGCCAGGATTGATCACGACACCAGCCTTCATGCCAGCGGCCTTGATCTTTTGAAGAGCTCCGTGGATGTGAAGGGTGCTCTCTGTGTGGATGGTCATGATGTCCGCACCGGCTTGGGCATAGGCCTCAACGTAGCGTTCAGGATTAACCACCATAAGGTGAACATCAAAAACAAGTTTGCTGTGCTTGCGCATGCTGGCTACGACATCAGCACCAAAGCTGATATTGGGCACGAATTGACCGTCCATGATATCAATATGAACATACTCTGCGTCGGTTTCTTCAATGCGCTTGAGCTCACTAGCAAAGTTAGCATAATCCGCAGCTAGAATCGATGGGGCAATCTTATAGTTGGTCATGATGGTTCTTCTTTCTACTTTTGTGTTTATAGGGGCTGAAAATAGCAGAGCTATTAAGCGTGTTAAACAATACAAAACGGACTAGCCGTTTTTCTTGGCAGTTTTCTTATAGGTTTCACGACGGTTCTCAATTTCGCTGAGTAACTGAAGGTAATTATCGTAACGACTTTGCCAAATTTCACCGGACTCAACTGCCGGCTTAACCGCACAACCTGGCTCATGAGTATGGGTACAGGAGCGAAACTTGCAGGAGCGACTGACATAATAAAGGTCGATGAAGGCCACATTAAGGTCCTCGGCAGTCGTCACCTCATAATCCAGAGATGAAAAACCTGGCGTATCCGCAATCCAACCTCCGTTAACATCAAAGAGCGTTACCGCCCGCGTCGTATGGCGGCCGCGACCGAGACTATCAGAGATTTCTCCTGTCTCCAAGGCTAATTCGGGTGCAATTTTATTGAGCAGGGTTGACTTACCAACACCTGTTTGGCCCATGAAGACGGTGATTTTACCTGTCAATAGAGGCAAGAGTTGATCCGGTGTCTCAACAATCCAGTAGCCAATCTCGTCATACCGTTTAAAAATCTCTGCCATCTCCTCTGGATTGTCCAACAAATCCATCTTGGAAATATAAATGATGGGCTTGATGCCCTTGTGCTCCAAGAGCACTAAGAAGCGATCTAAGAGGTTGGGGTTGAAATCAGGTTCCTTGGCTGACATGATGACCACAGCCTGGTCAATGTTAACGATCGGTGGACGCACGAGGCTATTTTTCCGCTCTGCTATGGAAAGGATATAACCTTCTGAATTTTCCTCTGCCGAAAACTCAACCCAGTCCCCCACATAGGGTGTCTGGCCTTTTTTACGAAAATTTCCCCGAGCACGGGTCTGATAAATCTGGCCGTCACTCTCCACGTAGTAAAAGCCCGCCAGTGATTTGATAATTTTTCCTTGCAAAAGAACTCCTTTGAAGCTGATAATACCCTTATTATAGCAGAAAAAGAGGGCGGACAAAAGTCACGGCCCTCTCCTTTTTCTCTTTCAGAGCTAAAATATGCCATTTTCTAGGCCTTCTCACTCCCTTACTTCCAAGACATGGCGGAGCTTGTGGTAGCGGCTACTGGTCTGCAGCGTCACACGACGATCGGCATCGACGATAGCCCGAACATTGGGCAGGCCAATCCCACGATTGGTTCCCTTGGTTGAAAAACCTGGCTGGAAAATCTGACGAATATTGACAGAGGCTTGTCGCGTCGAATTTTCCACAATGAGGACCTTGCTCTTCTGACTTTGAAAATAGGCAACCGTCAAGCGGCCATTCTCGGTCTGGCTGGCTTCTTGGATGGCATTGTCTAGAAAAATCGACAAAACGGTAATGAAGTCCAACAAATCCATGTTGGGGCGCCCAATTTTTTCACCGATTTCCAAATCAACTGTTAGGCCAGCATTCTGGGCCTCCAAAAGTTTAGCAGACAGGATAGACTTAATGGCATCATCCTCAAGGTTAATCAGGCGACTGAGATCGTAGTGACCTTGCTGGAACTTTTGTTCGGTCTTAGCCAAAACGCCATCGTAGACCTGACGAACCGTCTCCATATCACCTTCCTCAATGGCCAGTTTTAGGCTGATGAGGATGTTAGCATAATCATGGCGGAAGGAACTAATCTCCTGATAGAGGGACTCGATATGGTCACTGTAGGCAGCCATGTCCTGCAACTGCTGCTCCTTTTGGGCATCCAAGGCCTGTTCCAAGGACCGATTCAGCTCTCGGTTGATGTAGATTAAGAGCAGAACAAAGACCATCAGATAAATAGGGATTAAAATCCGACGGTGCTCTCCACCTGTAAAGGGACTAATCCAGTCCACTGCTGGCGTCAAGGTTATACAATAGAGCATCATGGTCACATTGATAAAGATGAGCCAGCGACGCAGGGCTTCATAACCCAAAATTTTTCGCAGGTTAACAAAATCTAGGAGGACAGACCTAACCAATACCTCATGCAGGGGTAGAATCAAGAGATAAACCAAGGCAACCAGGTAAAACTGCCCGCTTGCCCAATCGCTCCGCAATTCTACAAAAGGAAAAATATAGGAAAAGAAAAAACGAAAGACCAGACTGACAATGACCACAGGGTAAAAACCATAAAAAATATGCAAGGTCTTACTGATCTGACCATCCCAACGCCAAGACAAACCGATTAAACAGATTGGCGCAATTATGGGGGTTAAACTCAAAAGAAACAAATAGAGCGGGTGCCTATGGCCCAGAAAACCACTACCGGCCACCAACAACTGGTAGCTCATGAGCAGTACTGGAAAAACAAGACCTTGCTTCCAAGAAATTTTGACACCTGTCACGCGTCGATAAATCCACAGAATAACCAGACTGGACACCAAAAGACCAACCATGTTATTAAAGGAGAAACCTAATCCACTCATGATAAGTCTCCCTCGTCTGTCTGAGAGGACCTCATTTTATCCATGAGAGAACGATAAAACCGCCGTGAGATGTCACAGACATCACCATTTTCAAAGTAAATCAGATGCTCTGACTTATCGATTCGCCGGATGGCAGCTGGATTGACGACAAAAGATCGATGGCATTGAAAGAGACGGGAGTCAGCCTTAATCACATCGCTCAGTTTTCCGTAAAATTCTAGACGGTCGTATTTGGTATGGAGGACAATTTTGTGGCTGATAGGTGCCGTCTCAAAGTATAGGATGTCCGCAAAATCCACCTGAACTTGAGCCTGCCCAGTCTCAAGCAGAAAGGTTTCCGTCGTCCGATTATTCTTTTGATGGCCGAGGACATAATCCACACAGGTAGCAAGGCTCTGGCCGAATTTTCCTTCATCCAAGCCCTTGTCGATGAAGTCCAGCGCTGCGATTTTATAGCGAAAGGTAATCGGCATAAACTCTGAGTGGGTCGTCACAAAGACAATATGGGCATGCGGATCCTGGTCGCGAATCTCCATCGCCACTTCAAAACCACGCTCAGGCTCATCCTTAATCTCAATATCTAGAAAATAGAGGACATGGCTCCCCTTCTCTGTCCTTGACGCCAGCAAACGGTCGGGTTGTGCAAAGACTTCAATAGAATGACTCGGCAGATGGCGTTCCCTAAAAATAGCCTGAAGGTGTTGCTCTAGCCGACCTTGCTGAATATAGTCATCTTCCAAGACAAAAATCTTTAGCATGCGAATCCCCATTCCAAACAATTCTTTACCCCCTATTTTATCATAATTGAAAAAGAGATTCTTGACTTTCCAAAAAAATATAGTAAAATAGGTAATAGTTCTGCGGAGGTGGTGGAACGGCAGACACGCATGCTTCAGGCGCATGTGCCCGTACGGGTGTGAGGGTTCAAATCCCTTCCTCCGCATACTAACAGACCTTTGGGTCTGTTTTTTTCTTTTTCAGGACAATAGCAGAGCAAAAAACTGCCCTTAAAAAGGACAGTTGGTCAAATCTATAATCCTGCTTCTTGCAGGCTATCCGCTAATCTAGCAAAGTCCGCTAGGGTCAGGGCTTCGCCACGGACATTTGGTGCCAGCTCTGCCATTTCCAAGGCCTGCGTCAGCTGGTCCTTGACCATCTCGGACTTGCCAAAATGGTTGGTCAGGTTGTTCCACAAAGTCTTTCTACGGTGGACAAAGCAGGCCTTGGCGATACGGAAGAAGAAATCCTCGTCACGAACGCTCACCAAAGGCTCCTCGCGGCGAACCATTTTGAGAATGGCGCTGTCCACGTTTGGCGCAGGGACAAAGACAGTCCGAGGCACGATGAAAGCGACCTTTGCGGTCATGTAATACTGGACTGCGATGGAGAGGCTACCGTAAGCCTTGGTGTTGGGATCGGCTGAAATGCGGTCAGCGACCTCCTTTTGCATCATGACGACGAACTCAGCGAAGGGAATCTTGCTCTCCAAAAGGTGCATGAGGATGGGCGTGGTGATGTAATAAGGCAGGTTGGCCACCACCTTGATGGGCAGGTCAGGGTTCTTGAAGCGGCCGATGTAGCTGGCCAAGTCGACGGTCAGGATGTCCTGGTTGACCACCTGAACGTTGTCGAACGGACTAAGCGTGTCCGCCAAAATGGGAATCAAGCGGTCATCGATCTCAAAGGCCATGACCTCGGCGGCACGCTCTGCTAAAAACTCGGTCAATGCCCCGATACCTGGTCCAATTTCGATGACATTGACAGTTTTGTCAATCTCAGCCGTGGCCACAATCTTGCTCAAAATATTGGTGTCGGTCAAAAAGTTCTGACCGAAAGACTTCTTAAAGGTAAATCCGTGACGCTCCAAAATAGCGCGGGTAACGTTTTTATCTGCGATACGCATAGACTTTATCTCTTTCTATCAAATCTTGCATGTTCAATAGCTCTCTCACTGTTCCTTTATTAACATTTTTCGAGAAAAACATATATTCCGTCCCTTTTGATTTGTTGGCAACCGAATAATTAAGAGCATACTCTATACTATCAAAATCCGAGTATAATTCTGCTATCTCTGGACACAAATCATAAGTAAGAATCCATTTTTTATTTTCCATATGTAATTTTATGGTATCTTTCAACTCTACATGATTTTGATGAGAATAAAAATTAGTATATAGAGCTGAACCTTTTACATAATAAGGTGGATCAAAAAATGTTAGAGAAGCCTTTGTTCTAGAAATCGATGATTTAATAAATTCCACTGCATCCATATTATATAATTTAATTTGTGATTTATAACTGGAAATTACTTTTATTTTTTCTATCAATGATATTTTATTAAATCTACAATCCAATTTATAAAATCCTGATTGCTTTTTACCACCTATAACACCAGCTTTTAAAATACCTGAACGGTTAGTCCTATTTAAAAATAGAGTGGAGAATCCTAATTTCAATAAATCATCTATTGCTTCTCTTTGATTTTGAATTTCTCTCTGTTTTTCCCATTCAATTATCGTAATAGGAGTCTGCTCAATCATATCTATTAATTCGTCTGTATAGTTTATTACAGAATACCAAAATGCATATATAGATTTATCGAAATCATTAACCATGATCTTATCAACATCACCATTAATAAGTAATTTCAGAGCAACCCCTGCTCCTCCCATATACGGTTCTATATAGGTTCTACATTGATTCACTTCCACTAATTCTTTAATATATTCATAAATCTGTGTTTTTCCTCCAGGGTACCTCAACGGCGTAAGGGTTTTCATGTTTCACCTCAAATCTCTTCAATCATTGGAAAACCATTCTCTTTGAATATCATATTCATTTTTTTCAAAAACTCCAATTTAAAGTCATCAAATATTGCTTTATTTTCTTTTATTAACTGAGTTCTATATTTCCTAATAGCATGACCATCCAATGAGTCATACCATTTTTTATAACACTTCATATCACTTTTCTCTGGTTCAGCCAAACTAATCCCATTTCTTACAAACGATTGTTTGAATTGCTCTTTAGTTTTTCCTACTAATTGAAAAAAATTATCATCTGTTTTTTTCTTTAAAATGTAATTGGCCAATTCTTTTTCAAATGCAAAATTTGAGTCATTGATTGTAGGAATTTTCAATATTTTATCGAAATTTTTATTTTTTAATTTTTGTTCATTGACATCTCCGTCAAAGATAATCATAGACATAGAGTCTTGTAATAAAGCTGTTGCCTCTGTTGCTAACTTTTCCAAAAAAGGCCAACTATTACCGTCTTTTGAGGGAGATAAATTCGCTTGAAATTTACATCTCTTAGCTAATTTTTGACCTATAATTGATTTAATCAAAGCTACCGCTACGTCATCTTCGCAAAGTATTTTTACTTGTGTAAAACTAATTTTTTCCTCATCATCTGCTAATGTCAGCTCTCTCTTAGCCATTTTATACGATGGATTATGCCAGATCTCTAAATTTTCACTAAAAGCTGACGTAATAAAATTAACAGCTATCTTATTTTTTTTAATCTCTGGAGTCATTTTCAGCACTTCATCAATCAAAAATAATGAATGAGTATTTATTATCAGCTGTACATTGTACTTCTGAGACCATTCAAGTAAGAAATTAAACAAATTTAACTGAGAAATCGGATGCAAGCTTGCTTCAAACTCATCAATTGATATCAAACCAGTCAATCTTTTGTTCTGTCCACGGTTAATTTTCTCGTCATATAAACGCATATAAGAAACCAAAATATTTACTATTGTCCCAAGATTATCTTCCCCTGACGAAATAGAATCGATATCATAATTAGCATTTTTCGGTCCTATTGATTGTTTTAGAACTGTACCCGTTGTACTGGCATCGAACGTTTCAAACTCTGAAAATGATTCTTTTAGCAGTACCTTCTCAAAAAACCGAGAGATAAAATTCTTTTCATCTTTTGAGTAACTGACTGAGTTATTATTTGATACATCTGTTTCTACTAATGGGAATAATCTTTTTAAATTAATATAAGTTGAAGGAAGTGTAAAATTCCCATCACCTCTCTGACTACCACTAACAACCACACGATGCCTATCATATTTTCCAGATTTTTTACCAGGATATACTTTAACAGGTTCGCTAAGTAGTTGTTTATTATCATCATGAATAATTTCTAAATTAAGATTATATTTATATTTTTCTATATCGGTGTTTTCCGACAGCTTAAACACTTGGCTTAACTGAGTTTTTAGATTCTTACCAAAAACATCAGTAGACAATGTATTATATGGATGCGCCACCAATCCCATAACTGTCGACTTCATTGTCCCATTTCGACCAGATACAAGTGTAATATTATCAGATAATTTAAATTCTTGATTTTTTATATTCCGAAAATTATGTATTGAAATTCCTTTTATTTTACTGATTGCAACAGTATCATTATCAATAATTCCCAAATCTTTTTTAGATTTATAGTCCATTACTCTATCTCCGATAATTTATATCTTCATTATTCTTATTCGAATTTTTTAACAAACTCCTCCACCCTTTCAAGGGCACTCTACAACTAACGATCTTTGACCGACAAGACATAAACGGTCTCATTAGGGTTTTTATTGACCACAATGAGAGGCTCAAACTCATCATTGACCTTTTTCATGTAATTCCTGAGATGATTACGAAAATGAGAATAAGCAACAGCTTCCATACTAATTTCTCCTGTTTGATTCATTATAGATAAAGAAAAAAAGTCGTCAAAATCTTGTACAAATCCTATTAGCGATAGATTGCCATACACTCCTCCACCTCTTTCAAGGTCACACCAAACAATCTCAGGCGTTTGAGGAGCTGTTTGCCATTGGTGTAACCGATGCGTAAGCTCTGACCGAGGTACTCCCTGCGCTGTCGGCTATCGGTTCCCATCAGGAGCCCCAGCCGAATCAGGTCTGCCTGCGTGATGTCAAAATGGTCCTCCTCATCATAGCACCCACGTACCCCAGCCAGCGCCTTTTCCAAGTCCTCAAAACTGGCGTGCTCAACCCCCAAAGACCGTCCCTGGGTTTTTGAGCGTGGGGCTGCCTCGTCACGGTTGAGAAAGGCGTGTTTGACGGTGGGAATAGCAGAACTGATGATTTTGCGAATGCGCTCGCCATTGTAGTCTGGGTCTGTAAAGACAATCACCCCCCGTAATTCATGGAGCGTCTCAATGCGCTCCAAATCCTCTTCTGAAATGGCAGAGCCTCTGGTCTCGTAAGTATCAACCTCGTAAAAACGGCGAAGGTTTGCCGTGTCGTCCTTTCCTTCAACAACAAGGACTTCTTGGATTGTGATTTTATCAGTCAAGTTTGAAAAACCTCTTCGCATTTTCTGTCGTGATGCGTGCGACCTCTTCGCTAGTCAGCCCTCTGAGCTCTGCGATATAGTCCACAACGTATCTGGTATAGGCCGTCTTGTTTTCTTTGCCACGTTTAGGCACTGGGGCTAGGTAGGGGGCGTCTGTTTCGACAAGCAACTTATCAAGAGGGATTTTTTTTGCGACTTCGTGCAGCTCGATAGACTTCTTAAAGGTGACCACTCCTGATAAAGAAATCATCATCCCCAGCTCGATGAACCGCTCTGCCATGTCCAAAGGCCCTGAAAAAGAGTGCATGATGCCACCACGTGGTCCAACACCTTCGCTTTCGATGATGGCCAGCGTATCTTCCAGCGCATCACGGGTATGGACGGCAAAGGGCAGGTCCAACTCCTTAGAGAGCTGAATCTGACGGCGGAAGACCTCCTCTTGAACGTCCTTGGGATCCTCCATCCAGTAATAATCCAGGCCAATCTCGCCCAGAGCGATGACCTTGGGGTGCTTGAGGACCTCACGCAGGTAGCTTTCCGTCTCCGCATCGTAAGAACCAGCCTCTGTCGGGTGCCAGCCCAGTGTCAGGTAAATCTCAGGGTGAGTATCCGCCAGCTCAATGGCTCGTTCGATGGTCGACTGGTCAAAACCGACCACGTTGTGGGTGGTTACGCCCAGCTCTTTTGCCAATACTAATTCGTCTGCCACACGTCCATCAAAAGCGGGCACGTTAAGGTGGGTATGAGTGTCAAAGATTTCTAATTTCATGTTTTTATTTTACCACAAACCGAGACAAACAAAAACCTCCGACAGACTCGAGTTTCTGTCAGAGGTTTGGTGTCATTAAGCAGACAAGACTTTGCGTCCTTTACGACGACGGGCAGCCAACACGCGACGTCCATTTTTAGTAGACATGCGGTGACGGAATCCGTGTTTGCGTTGACGACGAATTTTACTTGGTTGATAAGTACGTTTCACAGTGAATACCTCCTCATAGATTTTGTATTCGTTTAGCCGGCTAATGTGATATCAATTACTAAACATACTAGACTATTCTATCTTAAATGGCAGAGCCTGTCAAGGTTATCTTCTTGTTTTTCTCAAATTTTCATTGATGCGTTTGATTTTATGTTTTTCAATCAGATAAATACTAGTCCAAATCACTAAGTAAATCACCAAAAACTGGACAAGAAATATCCCTAGGACTGACAGATTTGTCCATGCAATCCAACCATTTAGGCTGGTCATGATAACGACTAGAATTAAAATCGCTATAAAGTGAACGATAGATTTATATAAAGGTGGTCTTCCATCACTCTCATAAATACGAGCTGATAGCCCCATAAAACCAGACACGATGACGGTCACCAGAATTTGTTGCGAGGACTGCCCTGCTATGTTCCAAACCAAGAGGCTAAAGAGATACCAAACCATCCCAATGCCTACTCCATACATCCAATAATCTACATACTTTTTCATGATTGTCTCCTATAACCCTAGACGGGCTTCTAACTGTTTAAGGTAGCGACGACTGACGGTCGTCTTGTGTTTGCCCTTTAAAAAGGCGGTCATGTTGCCAGAAAAGCTGGCTTCTAGGTAGTCCAAATGATTGATATTGACCACAGTCTGCTTAGACACTTGGACAAAATCCGGATTGGCCAGCTTGTCCATAAGCTGATAGAGACGTAACCTAGTCCGAACCTGCCCGAAGGCCCCCGTCAGAACAAGGTAGTTTTCCGCCACATCGATTAGGGCCAAATCTGCGACCTTTATCAACTGAATCTGGTCTCCTGATTTGACAGGGAGCACCTCAGGTGTCAAACGCTGAAAATTCTCCAAATAAGCCACCAAATCTGCCACTTCCTTATCATAGACAGACTTGCGGAGTTCGATTTCCAAATTCTCTAGATTGTCAACTTCCTTAAATACCCATTTCATAAAAATTCCTTTCTTTGCAATAGTTTTCGCTAGACGTCTTAGCTTGCTTTTATCATAACAAAAACAACAGAGCTTGTAACACGATTTTCGCTAAGAGGCTAGATTTGCCTGCTAAGCGGTTGATAAAATAGAAAAGGGAGTGGGAAAAACTCCTAAAGGTAAAAAAAGAGTTCGTCTTCCCACCCCCGCCAGTTGAATAGGCTTAATTCGGAGCGTAAAACGCAAACGAATAGCCATTCAACCACTGCGTTAGAATGTTAAAACGAACTCTAGAAAGCAAGGCTGGACTTGAGCCCAGCCTCTTCATTTCTTATATACTCAATCAAAATCAGAATGAGACAAGGCAGGTTGACGCTGACATAAAAGAGTTAGTCAGGAAAGCTAACGCCCTATAGTTTCGATTTTGGAAGAGTCTTAATAATCCTTACGAGCTACAACGACAACGTAGCGGTTAGGGTCATCTCCCTCGGAGTAGCTTTCAACGCCTGAGATTTTAGAGATGGTTTTATGGATGATTTTACGCTCTGCATTGCTCATTGGATCCATGAGGTAGTCTCGACCAGACTCTAGCACGCGGTTAGCAATCTTGTGGGCAAATTCTTCCAAAATTTCTGTCCGATGTTCCATGTAATCATGAACGTTAAGGGAGACAGAAAAATTTCGGGTGTATTGATCATGTAAGTAGTTCTGAGCCAGCAACTGCAAGGATTTGAGAACCTTACCATGGTAGCCAATCACGCGCCCTGGCTCCTGAGTTTCAATCTGCAGGTTGATTTGACGACGGTTATGACTGACATGAATCTGGGCCTCAAGGTCCATCTCATAGATAATCTTATCGACGTAGTCTGCAACATCCTGGGCAGCCTTTTCGATGTCCTTGCTAAACTCAACTTCTTCTTGGGTGTGTGGGAATTCATTCGCGATAAAGGCCTCAAATGAATCATCTTGGGCTGATTGCTCATCAGAAGTAGAAACCTGAGTTTCAGGCTCTTCTTGGATTTCCTCAGTAACTTTGAGAGCGTCTTCTTCGGCTACTTCAACAAGAGTTTCTTCAGCTGTTTCTGCCTCTTCTTCCTCAGTTGAAGAGGCAGGTACTTCAGCCTGACGTTTAGCTCCTGGGAAAGCTAAGATTTTCTCATTCTTAACCGGAGACTGACTGGTTTCAGCCTCAGCTAAAATGTCATCAGCCTTGTCATCTTCCTCAATGGCTTTAAGTTCATCAAAAATGGAAAGAATACCAGTCTCTTCTAAAATAGAGCGCGGAGTCTTTTTGTTTTCAAGAATCTGTTCCTTGACCTCAGGCTCAACTGTCTCACCACGTTCTTCCATCTTCTTGATCAGGCTTGTCACCTTTCCAAGTTCGACAGTGTCCTGGCTCCGAGTTGTTACAGGGTCATTTTGCTTATTAACATAATCGGGAACACCCTTAACAGCCTTTTGATCGGCCTTGTGGACTGTTGCATCATTTATCGCTTCAATATCCACTTGGGCTGGTTTTTTTCCAAAACCAAGGAAGCCTTTTTTCTCGCGAGACACTACCTTAATGTGTGCCTTCATCCGTGGAATGTTGAGCTCCTTTAATCCTTTTTCAATAGCCTCTTCAACAGTTTTTCCTGCGAATAAAACCATGATTGTACTCCTTAATTTACGAGTTTAGTAACTCTTATTTTCTTTTCAAAATCAGATTAACGATAAAACGATTATACTATTTTTTACGTTGTGCTTTCTTCATGGCACGACGTTTACGGGCAGCTTTTTCTTTCTCTTCTTGAACGATGCGTTGACGCTCTTCTATCAATTTAAAAGGATTGTTAAAAATCATAATTTGAGCAACCTGAAAGGCATTAGAGACTGTCCAGTAAAGGGCGACCCCGCTAGCCATGTTAAGCGCAATCAACAGAATCATAGCTGGCATAACAAAGGTCATAGTCGTCAGCATGGTATTTGATTCCTTGGCAGATTTATTGGTCAACCAAGACGAGAGGAAGGTAAAGACTGCTGCTAAAATCGGCAAGATATAGTAGGGGTCAGGGCTTCCCAAGTCCATCCAAAGAAACTTCCCAACACGCAAGAACTCAACACGAGTCAAAGCCTGATAAAGGGCCATCAGGATTGGCATCTGGATGAAAAGCGGCCAAAGCGAAGCATAAGGATTGATGTTATGTTCCTTATAGAGAGCCTGTTGCTCCTCTGCCATCAGCATCCTACTCTCTGTATCCTTGCCAGGATACTTGAGCTGGATTTCCCTTAATTTTGGTTGAATTTCCTGCATCTCCCGACTGGACTTGATTTGTTGATTGTAAAGAGGCAACATAACCAAGCGAATCAAGATGGTAAAGAGGACAATCCCAACGCCTACGAGCCCCCCAAAGGAGAGCGCTTTAATCATTTGGGCAAAGAAATAGACAATCTGCTCCCACAAGCCTGACGATTGACTTGTAATGTCACTGCGACCACAGGCAGATAAAAGCAAGAGGGCAGCCCCTGCAAGTCCTGTAAGTTTAATCTTTTTGTTCACTGGTGAAACCTTCCTGATATATGTTTGCGAGTTTAAGTACATGGCGGAGATTGTTCTGTACATCTTGATAATCCAAGTCCTCAACTCCCTTACGAGCGATGATGACCATATCCACATTCTGAGCGAGATGGGCTGAAAATTCTTGTAGACAATGCCTAATTTTACGCTTGGTTCGATTTCGCACCACAGCATTACCCAATTTCTTACTAACAGAGAGCCCTGCTCGAAAGTGTGGCTGGTCTTTCTCAAGGTAGTAGACCACAAATTTACGATTAGCCTTACTCTTTCCCTGTTCAAAAATCGCCTGAAAGTCCGTGTTTCGTTTGACGCGGTAGCTTTTTTTCACATTTGGACTCCATCTTTCTAAATTAAATCTATTATACCATAAAATCAAAAAAAGCCAAAAATCTCATGTTATTGAGATTGGCTTTTAGTTTCATTCCGATGCCAGGACTTGTTTGGCTTGCTGCACTTGAACTTTCACCTGTTCAAATCCGGTTCCTCCTAGAGAGTTGCGACGCTCCACAGCTGTCTTGGACTGGAGGGTTTGGTAGATATCTGCCTCTATGAGAGGAGAAATGGACTGGTAAACTTCCAAAGGGACATCTTGGAGGTAATGCCCTACCTTGGTGCAGTCTAGAACCAACTTGCCAACAATCTCATGGGCCTCACGGAAGGGCAGACCCTTGGCCGCTAAATAATCGGCCAACTCCGTCGCATTAGAGAAGTCTTTCTCTGTCGACTGGGCCATGGTGGCCGTATTCACCGTCATGGTTTCCAACATACCTGTCAGAATCGCTAATGCAGGTAGGATGGTCTCAACTGTGTCAAACATCCCTTCCTTATCCTCTTGCAGGTCCTTGTTATAGGCCAAGGGCAGGGATTTCATGACCGTCAAGAACCCGACCAAGTTGCCGTAGACCCGACCACTCTTGCCTCTAATCAGCTCTGCCATGTCCGGATTCTTCTTTTGAGGCATAATAGAGGATCCCGTTGAGTAAGCATCCGACAGGGAGACAAACTGGTACTCATGCGAACACCAGTTGATCAGTTCCTCGCAGAGCCGGCTCATATGCATCATGAGGATGGAACTATTAGCTAGAAATTCCAAAATGAAATCCCTGTCCGACACCGCATCCAGCGAATTGACATAGGGTGCCGCAAAGCCCATCAAATCTGATGTTAGCTGACGATCAATAGGAAAGGTCGTCCCAGCCAGGGCCACTGCACCAAGTGGCGACAAATCCGTATGCTGGATATTAAAGGCGAAGCGTTCGCTGTCTCTGGTAAACATTTGGTAGTAGGCCATAAGGTGGTGCCCAAAGGAAATGGGCTGGGCATGCTGCAGGTGAGTGTATCCTGGCATGATGGTCTCCACATGCTCATCGGCCAAGGTCACCAGACAGGTCCGCAAGGCCGTCAATTTCTCCAGAACCTCACTCAACTTGGCCTTAAGATAGAGGTGCATGTCAGTCGCCACCTGGTCATTCCGGGAGCGTGCGGTGTGGAGCTTACCAGCAACTGGACCGATTTTAGCTGTGAGCAGGCTCTCGATGTTCATGTGAATGTCTTCATTGGTCACATCAAAGACCAACTTACCTGCATGGAAGTCCACTAGGAGCTCTTTCAGCCCCTGTTTAATCTGGTCTGCTTCGTCCGAGCTGATAATACCCGTCTCTCCCAACATGGTCACATGAGCCAAAGAACCCGTGATATCAAACTCTGCCATCTTTTGGTCGAAGGAGATGGAGGCCCCAAACTCTTCTACCCACGCTTCAAGACTGGCCTCAAAGCGGCCGCCCCATAATTTATGATTTTCCGTTTGTGTCATCCCGCACTCCTTCTATGAATGGTTCCTTTTATCATTTGTTTTCTATCGGTAATCAAAATCTCGTTCGTCAGATTAGGTTGTCACAAGCATAGGAGAGCCTAACAATCTATACTGAATTTTCAAAAGAGCATTGATAAAAAAGTAGAGGCTGAAAATCGGATTTCCAACCTCTCCTAGCTTGCCTCTCTGGGCATCTATTTCCAAAATTACCTCACAGGGTAAACTTATTTGGTTCCGAAGGACCTCTCTGAATCCCACTCTGGAAAATCCTGTTGGAGGCTTTCCAACAAAATACGTCTACATGCTGTTCAGACGGGGCTCTCTGACCACCATTATCTGAAGTTCACAATCCAAGACTGAAAAGTTCCTTACTTATTGTTCACTTATTGTTCACTTGGCTATTAACCTGAGTTGGCAGTCCCCACAATTTAATGAAACCGATAGCTGCATCCTGGTCAAAGCTATCTGCGGCAGTGTAGGTCGCTAGATTTTCATCATAGAGGGAATTTGGTGATTGACGTGCCACAACCTTGGCTGACCCCTTAAAGAGTTTGACCTTGGCTGTACCATTGACCACCTTTTGTGTTTCCTTGATGTAGGCGATGATAGCCTGGGTTGCTGGGTTAAACCACATGGCGTTGTAGATGAGGTTTGACAGTTCATTTTCCAGGATTGGTTTGAAGTGGGATACCTCACGTACCAAGGTCAAGTCCTCGATATCCTTGTGGGCTGCTAGGAGGGTAATTGCTCCTGGACACTCATAAATCTCACGTGACTTGATTCCCACCAAACGGTTCTCAACGTGGTCAATCCGACCAACACCGTGCTTGCCAGCGATGACGTTGAGTTCTTGGATGAGGTCAGCTAGTTTCATAGCTTTGCCATTGAGAGCTATTGGTTTCCCAGCCTCAAAGGTAATGTCTACATACTCAGCTTGGTCCGGTGCATTTTCAACAGATGAAGTAATCCCAAAAGCTTCTTCTGGCGCTTCATTCCATGGATTTTCTAAGACGCCGCATTCATTGGCACGCCCCCAGAGGTTTTGGTCCACAGAGTAAGGATTGTCCAGGTCAGCAGGCACAGGAACACCATTAGCCTTAGCGTATTCGATCTCTTCCTCACGAGACCACTTCCACTCACGAACAGGAGCCACGACCTTGAGACTTGGATCTAGTGCTGCAATCGCTACCTCAAACCGCACCTGGTCGTTCCCTTTCCCTGTACAACCGTGAGCAATGGTGGTCGCCCCTTCCTTATGGGCGATTTCTACCAATTTCTTAGAAATAATCGGACGGCTGAGAGCTGATACGAGTGGGTATTTTTGCTCGTAGAAGGCATTGGCCTGAAGGGCAGGAAGAACAAACTCTTCCGCAAATTCATCCTTAACATCTAAAACGTAAGATTCGATTGCACCGACCGTCAAGGCCTTATCATGAATAAAATCCAGATTCTTGCCTTCGCCGACGTCCATACAAACGGCCACAACATCGTAATCCTTTTTCAACCAGGTAATGGCGACAGAGGTGTCCAAACCACCAGAATATGCTAAAATAACCTTTTCTTTTGACATTGTTTTTTTCTCTTTTCTTTCTGATTATCTTTGTATAAAAACAAGTTATGAACTCATTTTATTGTATTTTTATTCCTTTGTCAAGTATATTTTTACATTTTTCTTATGATTTTACAAAATTATTCAAAAAAAGACCCCCAAAGGAGGTCTTCTTGATGTCAATTAATTTAATCTTGCCAACATATTTTCAAGGTGTTGGATTGACTTTTCCCGTCCGAGGAGGAAAATTGTGTCTGGCAACTCTGGGCCATGCATTTCACCAGAAACAGCAATACGGATTGGCATGAAGAGGTTTTTGCCCTTGATGCCAGTTTCTTTTTGGACAGCCTTGATCTGTGGGAAGATGTTATCCACGACAAACTCATCATCCGAGAGGGCTTCCAACTTCGCCTTGAAGGCTTCTAGAACGGTTGGAACGGTTTCGCCAGCCATGACTTCTTTTTCAGCTTCCGTCAATTCAGGGAAGTCCGCAAAGAAGAGGTCGGTCAGCGGTACGATTTCGTCTGCCGACTTGAGCTGTGGCTTGTAGAGTTCGACCAACTTTTCAGCCTTGTCTGTCAACCGACCTGCTTCTTCCAAGAAGGGTTTGCAGAGAGCAAAAACAGTTTCTAGGTCCGCACGTTTGAGGTAGTCGTTGCTCATCCAGTCCAGTTTTTTCTGGTCAAAGGCAGCTGGCGACTTGCTGAGGCGGTTTTCATCAAAGAGTTCAATCAACTGCTCACGAGAGAAGATTTCCTCTTCACCGCCAGGGTTCCAACCCAAAAGGGCGATAAAGTTAAAGACCGCTTCTGGCAGGTAGCCTTTCTTGCGGTAGTCTTCGATAAATTGCAGGGTGTTGGTGTCGCGTTTGGACAGTTTTTTCCCGGTTTCAGAGTTGATGATTAAGGTCATGTGACCAAAGGCTGGCGCTTCCCAACCGAGGGCTTCATAAACCATGAGCTGTTTTGGTGTGTTGGCGATGTGGTCGTCCCCACGAATGACGTGGGAAATCCGCATGTCATGGTCATCGATAACGACGGCAAAATTGTAGGTTGGGTAGCCATCTTTTTTCTGGATGACCCAGTCACCACCGATGTTGCCACCTTCAAACTCGATGTCACCCTTGACCATATCGGTCCACTTGTAGATGCCAGCTTCATTGACAGCCAAACGAACAGTCGGGATGATGCCAGCCGCTTCACGCTCAGCGATATAGGCTGCTTTTTCATCCTCGGACATGCCCAAGTACTCGTTGATGTAGCGCGGGGTTTCGCCTGCTGCTTCTTGGCGCTCACGCTCCGCTGCCAATTCTTCCTCGGTCACGTAGGACTTGTAGGCCTTGCCTTCTGCCAAGAGTTGGTCGATGTAGGTTTGGTAGAGTTCCAAACGCTCAGACTGGCGGTAGTTTTCGTGGGTCTCTGGACTCTCGTCCCAGTCAATCCCCAACCAGCGCAGGTTTTCCAACTGGCTACGCTCGCCATCTTCGACGTGGCGCTTGCGGTCAGTATCCTCGATACGAATGAGGAAAGTCCCGCCGTGGTGACGGGCATAGAGGTAATTAAAGAGGGCTGTACGGGCATTTCCGATGTGGAGCAGACCCGTTGGACTTGGTGCGTAACGCACACGAATTTCGTTAGACATGCTTTTCTCCTGTTTGGTTTCAATCGTTTCTATTATAGCACGATTTGCCCCTAGGGTCTAGCTTGACTTACGCCCTTTATAGGCATAGATTATCATGCAAACCCCCACCAGTCCGAAGACCAGACTAACGCCTTCAACAGGCAAGAAAAGGATGAGGCCGGATACAATCAAACGTAGAACTAGGCTGCCCAGTTGAAAATAGGTCCCAATCCCACCTGAAATCAGCGCCAGCTTTTCTTCCGGTAGGCTATTGAGAATGAGGGCATTCATCTTCGGGTTGACCGCAGCAGCTAAAACCAAGGCTAAAAAGACCAAGAAGAACAAGCCATACAGCCAGTGTTGATACAGGCAGAGGAACAAGAATGGCACCAAAAGAGTTGCTGAGCGAAGGATAGCTCCAATAGAAACCGATTTTAGAGCATTCATCCCTAAAACACTGCCCAGGATGCCGCCTAAAAGTTGAGCAACACTAATAGCTGCCAAGGTCGTTGCAGGATTGATAAGGACAAACTGCTTATCCTGGCTGATGATTACCGCAATCAGGATGGACAAAATGTTAAATAAGCCGTTTAAAAGTGGTGTAAGGACAATAGATTGACGCAATTCAGGAATAGATAAACAGGCCTCTACCGCCTCCTTCATGCTCCGCCAGAGGTTACGGGCTAGGTTTTCACCCTCTTGCTTGTCTTGAACGAGGATTGGTTTAGCGGATAGCAGCGCTTGTATAGGAGACTTAATCAGAAAAAGAATACCTGCACTAAGCAAGAAAGTTCCTGCATTGACAAAAGCTAGCGCCTGGTAGCTCATCACCGATACGAAGACCGCACCAAGAGACTGAAAGCCGATGGCTGTCACAAAGCCAACCGCTTGCTTAAAGGAATACGAAGCCTCCCTATCCTCATCCGCTACAATCCGCAGACTTAAAGGAATGTAGAGTCCGTTCTCATACTGACCAGCCAAGTCAGAGAAAAAGTTGATCGCCGCAGCCACCATGACTACCCAAAGGGCGGGTTGAAAGCCCATAACGATGCCGACCAAGCTATAGAGCCCCACCCGAAACAGCAGCGTATGAAAAATCTTGCCCAGCTTATCTAGTGTGCGATCCGCCACATGGCCCATGACAAATCCTGTCAAAATCGGCAGACTCTCCGATACACTGACCAGGGCAATGGCTACTTTCGCATCTGGGAGCTGCAGAACATAGGACATGAGAGCCAGATAATAAAGGACATCCCCAAAGTTGGACAAGAGGTCGTTGGCAAAAAGGATTAAAAAGAGTTTGTTCTTAAGTAAATTTTTCATGGTTTCTCCTTGTTTAATTTACAGAATTTTCAGACACATGTATTTAAATTTTTTAGAGCAGTCTCCTGCTCTAAAAAATTTAAATATATTCAACCACTAGGCTGCTAAAGACCAGGTCGCCTGTTACGTAGAGCTTGTTTGTGGCTGCTGTATAGCTGGGATCCAATTTGACCGAACTAAAGACCCGATCACCGGTAAACTCAACAGTCCAATCGCGAGGCACATAGAGTTTGACACTGGAAAAGACAGCATCCCCTGAGAAGGTAGCATGCCCCAAGGGCAGATGGGCGTTGTCAAAGTAGAGAATAGAACTACCAAAAACTACATCACCACCAACCTCCGTCACATCTCCATTAACGTAACGGGTATTGGACCCAAAGACAGTGTCTGCGCCACTGGCTTTTTTCGCAGAAGATTTCTTCTCACTGCCAATGTACTCATGAATTCCTTTTCCCTTGATAGTTATCGTGGAATTTAAGGGGCGAAAAAGAATTTGTAGACCGACACCAGCCAAAACTGCAGCAAAGATGAAGACACCAGTGCTCACTTTTAACCAGTCAAAATGATGGTTCAGCAGAATAAAGGTAATCACACCACAAACATAGCTGCTGGTCCAGTCTTTCCGTAGGAGGTTTTGCAGAGTCGCAAGACCAAATCCAACCACGAAAATCAGTAACCAGAGGGAGATACCTAAGTGGGGTAAGTTAAACGAACCACCAAAGAGCAGATAACCTGCAAGGGCGATTAATCCCAATCCTATCAATGTTTTTTTCATATTTCTTACCTCGTTTCCCGTAGTTTTTCTTTCAAAAGTTGATAGTAATGTCGTGACACATGGACCTGCTTGTGGGTCTCATAAAAGGAGGCCGTGCTAGTCCCAGAAAAGGACTTATCAATAGAATAAATACTCTTGGCATTGATAATTGTCGACTTGGCGACACGGCAGAAATATCGTGGCAGGCTGTCCTCTAGCTCGTAAAGTTTGAGTCGAACCTCGTAGGCATCGGTCCGACTATGGGCAAAAATCTTGGTCCCATCCGTTTCAAAAAAGAGAATGTCCGCTAGGTCCAGGAAGTACTCACTGGTCCCCTTGTAAAAAATCAGCTGTGGCCGACTTAACTGGGACAGGGCCTGTTGAATCTGCGCTACTTCATCCGTAACCTGCTTAGCTCGAATGACGACTTCTACGTCATCAAAATTGTCATCCAACTCGATCCGAACCTTCATCAGCATCCTCCTTTCACCTCTCTTTTTGATACCCCTATTATACCAAGGCCTCAAGAAAGCACAAGGTATTTTCAGTAAGTGGTCACTGAGGAGCTGTAAGTGGTACCTCACAACCCCTAAAGTTATCACCATTAAGGCCTTCTTTCTATGCAAAAAGAAATCTCCTACGAAGTTGTTGGAACTTGGATAGGGAGGCAAACAGACGCTTGGCTTCGCAAAACAAAAAACAAGCTCCAGTACTCCCCACTCGAGAAATCTATGTTAGAATAAAACCGTCAAAATTAAAAACGCAACATTGCGAAAAAAGGAGAAACATAGATGACTTATAGAACAAGTACGGCCGAAGGGCCTATCGATTTCGTCAATGTCCTGGACTTAGAAAAAATGGCTCAGTCTGTCATTCCCAAAGGAGCTTTTGGCTACATTGCTAGCGGTGCGGGAGATACCTTTACCCTGCGTGAAAACATTCGCTCTTTCAACCACAAACTGATCATTCCGCAGGTCTTGCGCGGAGTTGAAAATCCGACGACGGATGTCGTCTTTGACGGCGATACTCTGACATCGCCGATCATTATGGCACCTGTGGCCGCCCACAAATTGGCCAATGAACAAGCGGAAGTCGCTTCTGCAAAGGGTGTCAGTGAGTTTGGCACCATCTACACCACTAGCTCTTACGCGACTACAGACCTGCCTGAGATTTCCCAAGCCCTCAATGGCACACCACATTGGTTCCAATTTTACTACAGTAAAGACGATGGCATCAACCGCAACATCATGGACCGTGTCAAGGCAGAAGGCTACAAGGCCATCGTCCTAACAGCTGATGCGACCGTTGGCGGCAACCGTGAAGTGGACAAGCGTAACGGCTTTGTCTTCCCTGTCAACATGCCAATCGTCCAAGAATACCTGCCTGAAGGGGTCGGTAAGACCATGGACTACGTCTACAAGTCAGCCAAACAAGCCCTGACACCAAAAGACATCGAGTACATCGCCCAATACTCTGGCCTCCCAGTCTACGTCAAAGGCCCGCAATCTGCAGAAGACGCCTTAATTTCCATGGAGGCCGGTGCTACTGGTATCTGGGTAACCAACCACGGCGGCCGTCAATTAGACGGTGGACCTGCTGCCTTTGACTCCCTCCAGGAAGTGGCTGAAGCAGTCGCTGGCCGTGTGCCAATCGTCTTTGACTCTGGTGTTCGTCGCGGCCAACACATCTTTAAAGCCCTGGCTTCAGGAGCAGATCTGGTAGCGCTCGGTCGTCCAGCCATTTACGGCCTTGCCCTCGGTGGTAGCCATGGTGTGCGCCAAGTCTTTGAGCACCTCAACAACGAACTCAAGATGGTCATGCAACTGGCTGGTACCCAAACCATCGCAGACATTAAGAAGACCAAACTACGCGACAACAAGTATGACTCTTCTTTCCCGTTTGATCCTGATACGCTCAATCTAGTTTAGAACTTCACTCAGACTTTCCTCGTCACCCTTGAACGGTAGCCTGTGGCAGATGATTACTACCTCTTCCTGTCCTGGCTACTTACTTCATAGAATCAGACCTATTTTTAAAAGGGAGGTTTTTCACTTGAAAAACAAAGAAATCTCAACCAAAACCGGGCTACTCATGTTCTTTACCTTGGTGGTAGCCTATATTACCTTTGCTGCCAGTTGGGTCGGCGGATCAAACTTGGGGCCCGAGATTACCAGCACCTACTTTGATGGACCAGTTTCGCCTGTAATCAGCCAGGTTGTCAACTATACAATTACCATTGCTAGAGCTCTTGCCAACTTTTTAGCCGCCTACTTCCTCATAAAATTAGGTGCTAAAAAAGCATCTAGTCTAGCCTTTGCCCTCCTACTCTTTTCCCTCGTTGCCGTTTGGATGCCCAATTTTTGGCTCTATACTGGGGCGCGCATGATTATGGCCCTTGGGGGATCGATGATTATGGTTTACATGAACCCCTTGGTGGTACGCTTTATTGCGCCCAAACACAAATTGCTGGTATCTTCTCTAATTACAGCCACCTATAATATCGGGGCTTTCATCATGGCTGTTGCCTTTCTCTTTTTCGCCGATTTGATGCGGGCTGACTGGCGCATCACACTCTCTCTTATCGGACTTGTTTCTGCAGCTATGTTCTTGATTTGGATGCTAAAGGCTGAGGATTTTGAAACAAGCAATGCCAATACCAACCAGGATTATTCCTATGCTATGGCTATTAAAGATTCATTTATTTGGCGATTCTCAGCTGGTTTTGCGGCTCTTCTCTTCCTCTATGTTATGACCTTGACTAGCCTACCAGCAACCTTGGCTGGAGCCCATAAGGACTTCAACTCTGGTTACATGCTACTTGCCGTATCAGGTGGAGGCATGATAGCGACTCTTTTGATGACCAAATTAAACATCAACCGTCCACGCCGCCCTTACTTAATCCTAATGGGAATCTTAGCAATTATCGTCACGACTGCAGGCTTATTCCTGGCACCTATTTCATCAGCTCTGTCATATGGATTGTTCTTCTTATCAGGCTTCCTTGTCTTCTTACAATACCCTGTCTTTCTCAATCTCCCCCACGAACTCCCTGATATGTATCCACAAAAAGCAACTCTTATGTTTGGAATCATCTGGGCGCTTTGTTATGGATTTTATACCATCCTGACCTTCTTATGGAGTATGATCCTTGCCAACTTTGGTCTAGCTGCAGCTCACATCTTTTGGAGTGTCATGTGTTGCTTCTACATTCTGGCAGTCATCAGCCTCCCCGAAACCTATAAGCAATCTAAGTAGGATATATAAAAAGAGCACTAACTTGTGCTCTTTTGCTATTTTTCACCAAGAAAGGCCGCAACTAAAAATATTAGGGCGCAACCACCGAAAACAGGAGACTTGTTCGAAATAAATAGGCAGAGCTGGCAAAGCGCCACAGCCAATAAAGCGAGGTTGGTTTTTTTCATATCATTCTCCTAGTTAGAGCTAGTCACGATATAGCCTTGCAGTTGACTAGCAAAGGTCTGTAAATTGAGGCTTTGAACATAGACCACCCCAGTGCCACGGAAGGTATTAACCACTCCTTCGCCTGTTCCAATGGATTGGAAGAACCCATTTTCCAGATGGATGTCGTAGTTTAATTCCTTGCTCCAAGCGACCACGTGGGCATTATCAATGGTCATTTCTTGATTGTTAAGCTCAATTTTCTTAATAGAACCAAAGGCATTAGCAAGCAGAGTTCCCTGACCTTCCGTCGTCATAACAAAGAGTCCACCTTGGCCGCCAAAGAAGGCCCGTCCGACTGACTGACGTTCCATCCGATACTGAGCTGAGCCATCCAGAGCCAAAAAGGCACCATCATTGAGACGATACTGCTTGTCCCCAAGTTCCAGTGCAATGACTTGACCCGGTGCTGAAGGTGCCAAGGCCAGCACCCCACCATCAGCATTAGATACTGCTCGGGTCAGAAACATAGACTCGCCTGACACCATAGACCGTCCAACAGCACCCAGTAATTTGCCCAGACCAGCCCCGCGACCGTTGAGTTTGGTATTGAGCGTCACACTCGGTGTATGGTAGACCATCGAACCCGGCTGAATATATGCTGATTCCCCAGCTTCAAGAGCGATTTCCACCAGTGGAAACTGCATATTGGCGTCGATTGTGTACTTCATACGATTATCAGACATAGCAAAGCTCCTTTTTGTTTTATTGTTTTGATACAATTATTTTAAACCTCATCTGCTTAAAAAGCAAGCAAAAACTTAAATCTATTAGAAGAATCCCCCTATTCATCAAAAATAATGCGTTTTCAAACTTTTTAGTTGAGAAAAACAAAATAAAGTTTTAAGATAGCAATATAGAATATATTAAAAGTTGTCACAAATCAAAAAGCTAATCCTAACCGTTTTAAAAGGAGGCCCACTATGGCTAAGCAACATAAACCCGTTATCACACCTATCCTCATCAGTTTAGCTTCAGTCACCACTGCCGCAACACTGGCTTTTCTTAGCCTTTCTGAGGAAGAGCGAAAAAAACTGATCAAGACAGGGGCAGATAAGCTCAACGACTTGAACAATTCAATCCAGAAGAAAACTAAGCAATTTACAGATACACTAGGTGAAACTCTTCAGGATGCTAAAGACACCGTTGAAGTCTATGGGGGTATCGCTGCGGAAACTGTGGAAGAAAAAATCCAGGATGCCAAGGATGCCGTAGAAGTCTACGGTGGTATCGCCGCTGAAACGGTGGAAGAAAAAATCCAGGATGCTAAGGATACTGTCGAAGTCTACGGTGGCATCGCTGGCGAAAACGTAGAGGAAAAAGTTCAAGAGGTCAAGGATACTGTGGAACATTTCTTTGATAAACATCCAGAAACCTCTTCGGAGACCGAAGCAACTACGGAAACTGAAGAAAGCTAATCCATTGAAAAAGGCGGTCGTCGGTGACCGTCTTTTTTTACTATCCAAATACTTTTTTAAGAACTTCACCTACGGTGGTTACTCCGATAACCTCAATGGTCTGAGGCAACTTGAGTCCCACCAATGAATTTTTTGGAGCATAGATTCGTGTGAAGCCGAGCTTGCTAGCTTCGTTAATGCGTTGTTCGATACGATTGACTCGACGAATTTCTCCAGTCAGACCAATCTCCCCGATATAACATTCCTGGGGATTGGTTGGTTTTTCCTTGTAGCTGGAGGTGATAGCCACCGCAACCGCAAGATCGATGGCAGGCTCATCCAGTCTGACCCCACCAGCCGATTTGAGGTAGGCATCCTGGTTTTGCAACAGAAGATTGCAACGTTTTTCCAACACCGCCATGATGAGGCTGACCCGATTGAAGTCCAGACCCGTTGTGGTCCGTTTGGCATTACCAAAAACAGTTGGCGTTACCAAGGCCTGCACTTCAGCAAGGATGGGCCGAGTTCCCTCCATGGTCACAACAATAGCAGAGCCCGTTGCCCCATCCAAGCGCTCTTCTAGAAAGACTTGGCTGGGATTGAGGACCTCAACTAGACCCTCCGACTGCATCTCAAAAATTCCAATTTCATTGGTTGAGCCAAAGCGATTTTTCACAGCCCGTAAGATACGGAAGGTATGCTGGCGCTCCCCTTCAAAATAAAGGACCGTATCCACCATGTGTTCCAGCATTCGCGGCCCTGCCAGTTGACCTTCCTTGGTCACGTGGCCAACGATAAAAGTTGCAATATTGTTGGTTTTAGCAATCTGCATGAGTTCTGCTGTGACTTCGCGCACCTGAGAAACAGACCCCTGAACACTAGTAATCTCAGGGCTCATGATGGTCTGGATGGAGTCAATAATCAGAAAGTCCGGCTGGAGCTTTTCAATCTCAGCTCGAATGCTCTGCATATTGGTCTCCGCATAGAGATAAAATTCATTATCGATATCGCCAAGGCGCTCACTGCGCAGTTTAATCTGCTCCGCTGATTCTTCCCCCGAGACGTAAAGAACAGTCCCCTTATCAGCAAGCTGGGTCGATACTTGCAAAAGAAGAGTTGACTTCCCAATCCCAGGGTCCCCACCGATAAGGACCAGGCTCCCAGGCACGACACCGCCACCGAGAACACGGTTGAATTCCTCCATGTCCGTCTTATTACGAGCCACCGTACTAGAGGTGACTTCCTTAAGTTTGACGGGCTTGGTCTTCTCACCTGTCAGGCTGACACGCGCATTTTTGACCTCCGCCACTTCAACTTCCTCAACAAAGGAAGACCAGGATGAGCAGTTAGGGCAGCGTCCCAGGTACTTGGGCGAATTGTAGCCACACTCCTGGCAGACGAAGTTTGATTTTTTCTTAGCCACTCGACTCCTCCTTTTTTCGTAAAACGGTTAAGCCACCGTCATCAGCATGAACATAATACCTCCCATCCGGGCTAAAGCCATAAACATAGGGGAGATAAGATTCAAATATCAAGTAAGGCGGCTGCTCTGCTTTTTGCCAAAAAATCGAACAAATCGGATAAGGTCCTGTTCTGTCAATAGAGGCAGAAACAGTTACCTCTGCTTGATTGGTCAAAGGCAAGGCTCCGCTAGTCTGTCCTACAATGTCAATAGTCTGTGCCATTCCCTCACCGTAAGCCAAGAGAGACTCCTCATCATAGTCGCCATCAATCTCTCGAACCTCGCCCGTTAGCAAGTTAATGAGTGAGAGGTACTGACTGGAAATGCAGAGAAGTCTGTCGCCATCGGGCAAAAATCCCAAGTATAGGAAGCCACCGATACCTCTTTGAAAGATTGTATGATAGCCTTGACAAGCCTGAGGTTGAAAGGGCATCATTTGCATCACTAGTCTCCTGTGCTTCCAAAGCCACCTGTTCGCTGACCTGTCGCCACATCGCCGTCAGCCAGTAAGAATGGGGCAAATACAGCCTGAACAATCCGCTCCCCAACCTCTACAACAACCGTTTCATCTGTGATGTTTTTCATCTGAGCAAAAATGTGTCCTTCATTTCCTGGATTACCATAGTAGTCCCCGTCGATGACACCCACCGAGTTAATGAGAACCAGGCCCTTTTTACGGGGATTGGACGAGCGATCGTAGAGGTAAAGCACCTCGTTGGATTGCATGTAGGCCTTGACCCCTGTCGGAACCAGCTTGATTTCTCCTGGTGCAATTTCTGTCCGCTCGCAGGCCTTGAGGTCATAGCCAGCCGCATGGGCTGTTTCCCGTTTTGGCAAGAGTTCTTGGTTATCATAGGTTGATACCAATTCAAATCCACGTAGTCTCATCTTATTATCCTCTTCATTAGTTTTAACCATTATACTATATATTCGTAAAATGAGGTACTTTCTTGGACACCCACAAGGTTCTTCACTAGGTCTCTCTTTAAAATATGATATAATGGTGGAAAAGAAACCCTTTTCTTATCGGATTATCACACAGAATTGGAGAAATCAATGACACAGAAAAAAATTGCCATCCTCGGTCCTGGTTCTTGGGGAACTGCTCTTGCCCAGGTCCTCAATGACAACGGCCATCAGGTTGTCCTTTGGGGAAATATTCCCGCACAAATTGAAGAACTCAACACCCATCACACCAATACCCATTATTTCAAGGATATTGTCCTTGACGAAAAAATTACGGCTACTCTAGATTTGGCAGAAGCTCTGCAGGATGCTGAGGCCGTCCTCTTTGTTGTCCCAACCAAGGTGACTCGCCTCGTTGCGAAACAGGTCGCTGAGCTATTGGACCATAAGGTCACTATTATGCACGCTTCTAAGGGGCTTGAGCCTGGCACCCATGAACGCCTGTCCACTATTCTTGAGGAAGAGATTCCGGAACAATGGCGGAGCGAGATCGTTGTTGTCTCTGGACCGAGTCATGCGGAGGAGACAATTGTACGTGATATCACCTTGATCACCGCTGCCTCAAAAGACCTTGAAGCTGCCAGCTATGTTCAAAGCCTCTTCAGCAACCACTACTTCCGCCTCTACACCAACACAGATGTTATCGGTGTCGAAACAGCTGGAGCGCTTAAAAACATCATCGCTGTCGGTGCTGGAGCCCTCCACGGACTTGGCTACGGCGACAACGCTAAAGCTGCTGTCATTACACGTGGCCTGGCTGAAATTACCCGCCTCGGTGTTAAACTGGGTGCTAATCCCTTGACCTACAGCGGTCTATCTGGTGTCGGCGACCTCATCGTTACCGGAACTTCTGTCCACTCCCGTAACTGGCGGGCTGGAGATGCTCTGGGACGCGGGGAGAAACTCGAAGATATCGAGGCCAACATGGGCATGGTCATCGAAGGTATCTCAACTACTAAGGTTGCCTATGAAATCGCCCAAGAGCTCGGTGTCTACATGCCGATTACCACCGCTATCTATAAGGTCATCTACGAAGGAGCTGACATCAAGGAAAGCATCCTCGGCATGATGTCCAACGCCTTCAAATCAGAAAATGAATGGGGCCAAAACTAAATATCAACACAAAAAGGAATCCAGATGGGTTCCTTTTTGTCATCATAGAGTCAGTTACAATTTTCAACAATTCCTACTCTTCCATAATCAAAACTAGACGTCGTTAGGTTTCCTTGCCTAAATCTCTTATGTCTCCGTCAACCTGCCTTAGCTATTGAGATTTTGAGTGGGTATCAATCTTGAAATCTTAGCCCTTTCTCCACAAGTTGCCTACCATTTCCTCTTTAGGAATACTATAGACAATATGAAGAGCTTTGAGAAACAGACAGTACTTGGGTAGGGCAAGTCGAAAATAACGATGCATCAAGATTAATTTAAATGTCTATACTAGCATTTGAGATAAAACTTAAACAATAAGCGACTTGACAAAAAATCGAGGAAACTTTAAGTTAACCAAATTGGCACCCCAACCATAACAACAATGACTGCGAGGTAGGCCAACCAAGCCAAGCCCCGTTTTTGTTTGGTAAAAAGATTGGGTTCTACCCGACTTGGGATGGCCAGGGCTAAAATGGCACCACCCAGGGCACCACCTAGATGCCCAACAAGACTGACATTTGGAGAAAAAATATTGGTCATCAGATTGAGCACAATCAGAACTGTAAAGGTCCGCCCTGCCTCCTGCAGATAACGGTTATGACCGAAGTAACCAAGAATGGCAATGGCTGCAAAGAGCCCAAAAATGGAAGTTGAGGCCCCTGCCGAGACCACATCTGGCGTGAAGAATAAGGTCAAAGCATTCCCGAATACACCTGCCAAGAGATACAAGACAAGAAACCGACGCCATCCAAAGATCT
Source organism: Streptococcus caprae (assembly GCF_042649745.1). Classification (NCBI taxonomy): domain Bacteria; kingdom Bacillati; phylum Bacillota; class Bacilli; order Lactobacillales; family Streptococcaceae; genus Streptococcus; species Streptococcus caprae. The sequence continues at coordinate 57,259 of NZ_JBHRZV010000006.1, forward strand.
GCTCTGCCATTCGTCCCGCAAAATAAATACTGATTCCATTCATCAGGATATGTTCAAAGCCAATGTGGACAAAAATCGGTGACACCAGTCGCCAAAGTTGAGTGGGATCAAGCTTAACCGCTTCACCCAACATGCCACCTGACAGATAAACTGCCCAACTGGTTGTCATCTGACCTTGAAAAATAAGAAACATTCCCACAAAAACCAAGGCTGTCACAATCAGGATGCCCCAAGTCGCTGGGTAACGGCGAAAATCATTTTTCATCAATTAGTAACTCCTTCACTGCAATATCATAATCATCCGGTTCGAACTCGGCCCGCTGAAAGCTGTAGAGAGTTGACAGCGTCTGGCCCTCATAGTCTGCCAAATAACGGTCATAGAATCCAGCACCATAACCTAGGCGAAAACCGTCCTTGTTGAAGGCGAGACCAGGCACGTGAATCAGATCAATGGTAGCCTTATCAACCTCTACAGAGGAACCAGGTTCCAAGAGCCCAAACGAGGTTTCCACCAAATCATGCGGATCATAGGCCACAAAAATCATCCGTCCACCTTTGAAAGTCTTGGGAACACAAACCTGTTTTCCATCTGCTAGGGCCTGAGTAATCAAGGCTGATGTTGCGAATTCATGGGGAAAAGACAAATAGGTTGCAATGGTCTTAGCTGATTGGTAGGCTGGACTGGCAACTAGTTTTTCTAAGAAACGATTATCTGCTTGTTCTTTTTCAGTTTGGGATTGAGATTTGAGTAAACTCAGCATCTCATGTCGAATGTCAATTTTTTTCATGTTCTTATCATACCATGATTAAAGCTTTTTTTCCGATTCTAGACGCAAGAGAAATCGAAAAATCAACCCTAGACAGAGGATTTTTTCCAATATAATCACAACTATCAGAAAATAAGTTGTGATTATTTTAAGCTTTCATATCTTTCATTTCTAATTTTTTTGACAAAAAACCTCTATTTGTTTATCTTCTAAGATTTTTCTTATGAGATATTATTTTTTCTTTTTTGATTATTTTTTCTTTATTTTAAGGTTTCTTTAAGGTTTCTCTGTTATATTTAAAACATCCTAAAACTACTAGCTTCTCTAGCTAGTATGGGAAACTTTCCTATTTCCCTTTTTCATAAATCTCCTGAAGGTAGGAGGGATTCTACTTTCACCCTTTTTTTGCCAATCGAGTCCCCGCTCGATTGGTTTTTTTACAAAAAACCAACGGTAGTTGATATCTTCAGCTACCGTTTTGGCTTCTAGTTTGAATTAATCTTATGTGATAAAAATTTAGCAATTTCAGTCACCCCAAGTTCAAGAACCGTCTCGTCAGGGCTCATCTTAGGATGATGGAGGGGATAAGGTGTATCCACACCTAACCAAAACATAACACCTGGAACCTTGTTCAGGAGATACCCAAAGTCCTCTCCCGTCATAGCAGGCGGACAATCAATAACCTCTAGCGCTCCGCTATTGCCAAAAAAATTCATGAGCTCATCTGCTAAAACAGGATGGTTTTCAACGGGAAGGTAACCGGAAGGATTAAGTTCAATAGCCAGATCGACCCCCAAGGCTAAAGCCACACCTTCTGCAATCTGACGGACTCGTTCCTGCACATGAAGGCTCATGGTTTGGGTTAGGGCACGAATAGTCCCATGAAGTTTGGCTTCGCCCGCAATAATGTTATTGGTCGTCCCAGCATGTAGGGAACCAATAGTCACTACTGCCCCTTCAATCGGATCCACATTTCGGCTGACTACTGACTGAACCTGAGTAATAAAATAACTAGCAGCAACTAGGGCGTCATTGGCAGTGTGAGGAAAGGCCGCATGCCCACTCTGTCCAGTAAAGGTGATCTTGACCTCACAGGTTCCTGCAAAAAGCGTTGAACGATTGGTCGCTAACTGGCCAACTTTCAAGTCTGGCCGAACGTGAAGCCCATAAAACTCATCTGGTAACCAATCCCCAAAAGCTCCATCTTCGTACATGAGCATGCCCCCAGCAAAGTTTTCCTCAGCCGGCTGAAAGAGAAAGAGCAGGTTTTCCTTGGGTTGGACTTGGGTAAGTCGCTCCAACAAGCCCAGAGCTAGGGTCATGTGGATATCGTGGCCACAGGCATGCATACGGTCTGCATGTTCAGAGACAAAGTCAAGTCCTGTCTCCTCCACAATGGGCAGCCCATCGATATCCGTCCGCCAGCCAATTGTCTTTGTCGCTGCAGAGCCATGGACCATGACCAAAATCCCTGTCTTCCAGGTTTTGACAGCCACAAAGTCCTTATCCGCAGTCAGCTCTGCGATGGTTTCCATCAAAAAAGCATGAGTTTTATATTCTTCCAGACCAATCTCAGGAATCTTGTGGAGAGCACGGCGAGTTGCCAATAAATCAAGTGTCATATTGTTTCCTTTAATGAAAGAGAGGCTGAGATAAAAGTACTCTGCTTCTAACGTTATAAGATACCACTTGCAAGACGCAGTGGTTGAGTGGGTTCTAATTCGCTGATTTTATCAGCTTTTAGAGCCCTAATAAATGATGCAAACCTTGTTTGCTTCATCTCCCCAACCTAAAATAGTCGAGCAGACTATTTTAGCTATGCTGAGGTGGGAGTGGAACGTTCTGGGAAGAGACCGTTTCAGCCCGAGCCCAAAAACTCAGAAGCGAAGTAAATCAAACTCTACGAGTTACTGATTTTTGTCCCACTCTCAATTACAAGTTACGCAGCGCTTCCTCAAGGGCTGTTTTTTGTTGGGTTTGAGCGTCGATTTCTTTGATGATACGAGCTGGAACACCCGCTACCACAACGTTTTCAGGAACGTCCTGAGTCACGATAGCCCCCGCCGCAACAACTGAACCGCTACCGATTTGGACACCCTCGATGACAACGGCATTGGCACCGACCAATACATTATCCCCGACACGGACAGGCTCCGCAGAGGCTGGCTCAATCACACCAGCAAGTACCGCACCTGCACCGATGTGGCTGTTTTTCCCAACAGTCGCACGGCCACCAAGGATAGCACCCATGTCGATCATAGTTCCAGCACCGATTTCCGCACCGATATTGATGACCGCACCCATCATGATAACGGCATTATCGCCGATAGACACTTGGTCACGGATGATAGCACCTGGTTCGATACGGGCATTGATGTCTTTTTTGTCCAGCAATGGCACAGCAGAGTTGCGAGCGTCGTTTTCTACCACGTAGTCCTTGTTCTCAGTCAAACCTTCCAACAGTGGCGCAACATCTTTCCAGTCACCGAAAAGGACGTTGCCAAGTTTGGTCACGCTCTCTGGCACTTGACCAGCCAAATCCCCTTCAAAAGTAACCTTAACAGCTGTTTTTTTCACAGCATTCCCGATAAAAGCAATAATTTCTTGTGCAGACATTTTTGTAGCAGTCATGTCATTCTCCTAAACAATAGATTTCAACTATTATAGCAAATATTCAGAAAATTTGAAAGGTATTTGACGAAAGAAAAAGACCTCCGAGGAGGTCTATACGAATAAAATTAATTTAAGGCTACAAGACCTGTTTGAGTACCCCAAAATCCTGTTTGAACCTGAAGCTGCAATCCTGGAGTTGAGGCAACTTCTGATGCAACATCAAACACAACATTCCCGGTAATTGAGCTCCCAGGATTAATTTCTGTTAAGAAGAAATTAGCATCATCATTGGCATAAATTCCTGCTGCAGAATCTGAAGAATATTCAACCTCCCCATTCAAGAGAGTAAAGTAATCACTATCAACAGTAGTTGCTTTCTTTCCATTATTTGTTACAGTAACATTTACGATTTCATAGATACCTGATGCATTTTTCCCATATTCTCCTCCAACATTTGTTGATTGTGAAACGGAGTTTACAAGGTAAGTCATGTCACCAACTGTGAATGTTTGCCCCACAGCATAAACTGTATCTTTAGATTCGTTCTTAGCAGTAGCTTCACTTTCAGAAGTAGAGCTATCTTCTTGATTTGTTTGAACTTCTTGAGAAACCGTGGTTTGCTCTGTCGTCTTACTTATTTGCTTATCACTGCCTTTGTTCCCACCGATTACACCAAAGGCAATGACTACAATCAAAAGAATAAACCACCAACGCTTATAAAACGGTTTCTTTTGTACATAAACATTTCCTTGCTCATCTTTAATCTTTTTCGCCATCATTTTTCTCCTCAAAAGTCTTGATAAAACCATTATATATATATCGTCAACCCCTTTTGAAGAAAAAATGCAAGAAAAACCAGCCCTAGTGGACTGGCTAAGTTCATATTAGAGACGGGCATTGAGTTCAGCGCTGAGTTCTTCAAAGCCTGGTTTTCCAAGGAGGGCAAACATGTTTTTCTTGTAGGCTTCAACACCTGGCTGGTCAAATGGGTTAACCCCATTAAGGTAGCCTGAAAGGGCGATTGCCAACTCGAAGAAGTAAATGGTATAACCCAAGGTAAAGGCATCTTGCTCAGGAAGGGTCACAAACATGTTTGGCACTTGACCATCAGTATGGGCCAAGAGAACACCGTCAGTCGCCTTCTTGTTCACAAAGTCCACATCCTTACCTTGCAGGTAGCCAAGTCCATCAAGGTCCTCAGCCATTTCTGGAATAAGGATATTCTTACGTGGTTTGTCCACACGTAAAACAGTTTCAAAGATATTGCGGTAGCCTTCTTGGATAAATTGACCAAGAGAGTGCAAGTCTGTTGAGAAGTTCGCTGACGTTGGGTAAATTCCTTTTTGGTCCTTACCTTCTGACTCACCAGCCAACTGTTTCCACCATTCACCAAAGTATTGGAGAGATGGTTCATAGTTGGCAAAGATTTCAGTCACATAGCCTTTACGGTAGAGAACATTGCGGATTGCTGCGTATTGGTAGGCAATGTTTTCTGAAATTTTGTCAGACTGAAGGTCCAAGCGTGCTGCATTTGCCCCTTCCATCAAGCCTTTAATATCAGCACCTGAAGCTGCGATTGGCAAAAGTCCAACAGCTGTCAGAACAGAGAAACGGCCACCGACATTGTCTGGAACAACATAAGTTTCCCAACCGTTGGCATCTGCTTCAACCTTAACTGCACCACGTGCCTTGTCTGTCGTTGCGTAAATACGTTTGTTGGCTTCTTCTTGGCCATATTTTTTGACCAAGAGTTCTTTGAAAACGCGGAAGGCAATGGCTGGCTCAGTCGTTGTCCCTGATTTAGAGATAACGTTAACTGAGAAGTCCTTATCTTGAACGTACTCGACAAGGTCTGCCAAGTAAGTTGACGAAATAGAGTTTCCAGCGTATAAAATTTGCGGTGCTTTGCGATTTTCAGCTGAAAGTAAGTTGACAAAATGATTGTTGAGGAAGTCGATTGCAGCCTTGGCACCCAGATAAGAACCACCGATACCGATAACGACAAGAACCTCGCTGTCGCTCTTGATCTGTTCAGCCGCCGCTAGGATACGGTCAAACTCTTCCTTATCATAGTTTTCTGGCAGATCAAGCCAGCCCAAGAAATCAGAACCAGGTCCAGTGCCTTGACGGAGGTAGGCATCTGCCGCACTAACCTGAGACTGCATAAAGTCAATCTCATGTTGTCCTACAAATTGGCCCAAAACCTTTGAGTAATCAAATTGAATATGTGTCATGTTGAATGTCCTCTCTTAAAAAAACAGTGTCCCGTCTATCTTACCTTTTTATGCCTATTTTTTCAATGTTTTTTGTGTAGTTTAATCGAAAATCATACATTTTCATAGTTTTTGAAAGTTCTAAAATGAAGTTAGCCAGTTGAGAGTATGAAAAAACATCCCAGAGAGATATAATGTAGTTCACCACAAACACATTAAAAGGAACTC
>NZ_JBHRZV010000007.1:0-6218 GCF_042649745.1 Streptococcus caprae
ATCGCTTTTCATTATAGGTCATATGGGACTTTTTTTCTACATTCAAAAAGGCTCCATAATCTCTGCAGGGGAGCTACCCACTACAGAAATTATAGAGCCATAAAAGTTTTAAAAGAAGATTTTGGTTTCAGTTCAAATCTAATTGGTGTCTGATTGATAAAGGCAGAGATAGAGTCTAGTTAGACATATATTTTGATAAATTAGTGGCCTAGTTTTACAGACTGCAGTGAATTTATGGTCTCAAATATAGCAGTAATGATTGGGTAAGAATGGGAGCAGGGCATAAAATCATAGAAAACTGGAAAATTTGTTACGATTTTGTAGGGGGATGGTCACTTCTGTAATGTTTCACTTCAATGTAATCTGATATAATGGAGGCAAGTCGAAAAAGAAGAGTGGAGAATTGTGAGAGATGCAGGTATTACAAAATGTAGCGAAGCGTTTTTGGTCTCAGATTTGGCTGAGGGGGTTAGTCATTTTAAGCCTTGTTCTGCTGGGTGTAGGGGTGATTTTGGGTTATACCTATTTCTCGAAGTCTGCCTTTATTGACCGCTATTTGAAAGCACGTCAAGAAGAAAAAATGACTTTTGAGGATTTAAAGCCCTATCTTGTTTGGTCCGATACCAAGGAATTGATTACAATGGAGGAGGCTAACTATGCAACCTTTAAGCCTTTAGCAGCTGATGTAAATTTGGAGTCCATGAAGTCGGAGTTATTAGCCGCTGATAAGAACAATGATTTTTATTTGGTTAAAGTCGGAACGCGATTTGGAATTTTTCCAGACTACAGGCTTGCTGTCAAACCTGTTAGTTTGACTATTCATACCAATATTGACAAGGCGGATATCCTGCTTAATAACAAGATGCTTGCTAAAGCTGATTCTGCAGATTATAACATCACGATTGACCATTTACCGATGGCGGATTACACGGCAAGCATAAAGGGAGTTTATGAAGGTAATCCTTATCATGTCGAACGGACGTTTGATGGTAGTCAAACGACCATTGATTTATCGGTGGCCTTTAAAACCTTTACGGTTACCAGCAATCTTGAAGGAGGGAAGCTGCTTCTTGGAGATAAAGAGATTGGTAAAATAAATCAGAATAAATACGAGTTCACGAATTATCCGGTATCTGATGAGTCAGACCTCTATGTTAAACAAACCTATCCAGATGGAGACTTGACTTCAAATACTGTAGCAATATTGAGTGTAGAAAATGGTAGCGAAGTTCCTCTAAACGTTGATGGTCTCTTATCTCAAGATGCTGCTGGGGACTTAGTCATTTCGGCTTTCAACCAAGCTTGGTCCTATGCAACTTACGGTGTAGAACCTGCCACAACTGACTTAGAAACAGTCTTTCAATCGGGCAACACAAATGAATTTTATAAGGCGCTCAAGGATAGCCTTAGAGCTAGAATGCTTACAGATAATCGTAGAGCTTCTAGTTTGGGGATCGATAATATTTATTTGACGAATTTCAGTCAGATTGGTAAGGAAAGTTATGTCTTAGAGTATACAGCGACCTATGATTTCTTTTACGATAAAGCAACAGATACTAGTGGAAGAACGCAGGGAGATTATTATCAAACAATCGGTGGTCGTGCGATCTTAAGTAAAGTGAATGGTAATTATCGTTTCAGTAAGTCTGGGCATTCAACAGTTTCAGTTCTTTCTGAAGATAATCAAGTCAAGGAACTCTTGCCGGTTCCTGAAAGCATGGTGGGAACCTGGGAAGGAACATTATCAGATAATAAATCTAAGGTAAAAATGATGGTTACCTCAGATGGTAAAGTTACAACGACCATTGAACTATCAGAGGCTGAGACGACAACATCAAGTTCTTCAAGTAACTCATCAAAAAAATCAGACAAGGTAATAAAGTCAAATAAAAAACAGACAACGTCATCACTTGTTACAGACTATACGGAAGTTTCACCAGGTCTCTTCCGGTTGACTGCTAATGATGGCTCTGCTCTCATACCGGGAGCAAATCTTGGTGGAGTCGGGGTTCAATATGCATACGGTGTCGAGATTTCTGGGAATACACTTAAGATTGTTATATGGCAAACAGCGACTGGGACGGACTTCGATTATACCAAGCCAATGTATGGTACAACACTGACTAAGACAGCTGAATGATGACAATTTTTACTCTTTGAGAATTTAAACCTGTCTGTCTTATCTCGCTTTGCCGTACCATCCGTACTGTCTGTAGCGAGCCGCCTTGTCAGCTTTTGATTTTCATTGAATATTAAAAAGAGAGTGGGACAATATCGACCTCTATGAGTTGCCGATTTTTGTCTCACTCTCTATTTTTTATATGATGAAGATTTCCACTTTGCTAGCACCTGCTCAAAGGTTTTAGAAGCTGCAACTACAGTAATTTTTTCAAGAGTTAAGGGGTGGACAAAGCTCAAGCTGTGGGCATGGAGCATGAGTCGGCTGGCTGGCCGCTTTGAGTAGAGGGGATCGCCAATTATGGCATGGCCGTGGTTGGACAGGTGGACCCGGATTTGGTGCGTCCGTCCGGTTTTGAGCTGACAGTTGACCAGACTAGCACCGTTTAAGCTTTTTAAGCACCTCACTAGTGTCAGGGCTGGTTGGCCATTTTTGGGATCGACGACACGCTTGCGACGGTCCTGACGATGGCGGCCGATTTTATCACGGTAGATTTTCTCTTTCTCCGTGTCACCCTCAGCTAGGGCCCAGTAGTCCCGGTGGATGGCCTTGTCCTCCAAGAGGCGGTTGAGGATGGGGAGGATAAAGGGATTTTTGGCAAATAGCACAGCACCACTGGTTTCCATGTCCAGCCGATGAACGACATAGCAGGTCTGTTGACAATGGGCAGAGATATGATTGAGCAGGGCAATCTCTGTCGGTTCATTGCCATGGGTCTTGAGGCCTTCTGGCTTATTGACGACGATGATATGGTCATCCTCGTAGAGGACTTCAACTATATCAGCCTGCCCCCAGGGGATGGTTTTTTCAGGATAATCTTCTTCGTCGAAGGTCAACTCTAAGACATCACCTGTTTGGACCAGACTTTGCCAGTTAATCGCTCTGCCATTGACCAAGACATGCTTTTTGATCCGAAGAAAATGGCGAATCTTCCTAGGAATGAGTAAGTGTTGCTCTAGCAAGTCCTTGACAGTAGTATCGGGATAAGGACTAGGAAAGGTAACAGTAAATGCCATGGTGACCTCCTTGATAGAATGCTTCCATTGTATCGAAAAAGCAAAGGTCAGGCAAGTAAGGTTTCTAATTGAGGCAAAAAAATCGCCGTGTTATAATAGGGTATGGACTTTTTTGAATTATTAAAGAAAAAATTCTTCCCAGACCGTGAGGCCAAGGAGGCCCAAAAGGCTGCGAAGATGCAAAAACAAACAAAACAGGAAGAGTGGTCCCACTGGGAGCACCAGTCTGAATTAGCAGATAATAAGTCTACTCCTTCAAAGGCTGTCGACCTCCAAGACCAATCTGAACAGATTTCTTTTGAGCCTAGTGAAGAGACTACTGAGTCTGCTCAGGCGGATATCCTGGAAGCAGAAGAGATAAGTGTCAAGGACTCCAAGTTCAGCCGCTCCAGTCGTAATCAGCGTTCCAAACCTAGGGTCTCAGAGGAGGAGGCCAAGAAACATTGGTACAGCCGCTTGATACTTCCTCACAATCATCCGATTCGAAGATTCTGGCGTCGTTTCTATCTGACTCGGATTTTATTGATTATGACAGCTTTGGTAGTTCTGGTCGTTGGTTCCTATCTCTTTTTCCTTGCTAAATCGACCAAGGTAAGTGATTTGCAGGATGCCCTCAAGGCGACGACGGTTATTTATGACAAGGATGAGCAGTACGCGGGCTCGCTATCTGGTCAAAAGGGGACCTATGTCGAATTGGATGCTATCAGCGATGACCTAGAAAATGCTGTTATCGCTACTGAAGATCGTAGCTTTTATGAAAACAGTGGGATTAACATTCCGCGTTATCTATTGGCTATAGTGACTCTTGGTCGAACTGGTGGTGGGTCTACCATTACCCAACAGTTGGCCAAAAATGCCTATCTGACCCAGGAGCAGACCATCACTCGTAAGGCCAAGGAATTTTTCCTGGCATTGGAGTTGACTAAGGCCTACAGCAAACAGGAAATCCTAACCATGTACCTCAATAATGCCTACTTTGGAAATGGGGTCTGGGGTGTCGAAGACGCCAGTCAGAAGTATTTTGGGACCAGTGCGGCTAATTTGACCTTGGATGAAGCTGCAACCTTGGCGGGTATGCTCAAAGGGCCGTCTATCTATAACCCTTATTATTCCATTGAAAATGCGACTAACCGTCGTGATACGGTACTCAGTGCCATGGTGGATGCTGGGATGATTACAGAGGAAACTGCCACAGAGAATATGGCCGTCGGTATGGGCAATCGTCTGGCAGACACCTATGCTGGGACTTCAGATGACTACAAGTACCCATCTTACTTTGATGCGGTCATCAATGAAGCTATTTCAGTCTATGGCTTGACGGAGAAAGAAATTGTCGATAACGGCTATAAAATTTATACTGAGTTAGATCAAAATTATCAGTCTGGTATGCAGTCTGTCTTTGACAATACTTATAATTTCCCGACATCATCCTATGATGGTAGTCAGGCCCAAGCGGCTAGTGTGGCTCTTGATCCGTCGACTGGTGGTGTTCGAGGATTGGTTGGGCGCGTGCAAAGTAGTAGTGCTTCCTTCCGTAGCTTTAACTTTGCAACCCAATCTAAACGGAGTCCAGGTTCAACGATAAAACCACTTGTGGTTTATTCCCCCGCTATTGCTTCGGGTTGGGCAATTGATACAGAATTACCTAATTCAGCTATGGACTTCAATGGGTATGCGCCGTCCAACTATGGAGGTTTTGAGTCTGAGTCCATTCCTATGTATCAGGCGCTGGCCATGTCCTATAACATCCCAGCTGTTTACACTGTTGATCAATTAGGTATCAATAAGGCTATTTCTTATGGTGAAAAATTCGGTCTTGACATGTCGACTGCCAATGAACAGCTTGGTCTAGCGCTAGGAGGTTCTATCACAACCAATCCTCTTCAAATGGCACAAGCCTATTCTGCCTTTGCTAATGGTGGTGTCATGGGAACTGCTCACCTCATCACCCGAATTGAAAAGGCAAATGGTGAGACCCTTAAGTCTTATACCGAAAAATCAACTCGAGTTATTAGCCAGTCTGTTGCAGATAAAATGACCAGTATGATGCTTGGAACCTTCTCAAACGGGACTGCGGTTAACGGAAATGTCTATGGCTACACCATGGCAGGAAAAACGGGAACAACTGAGACGGAGTTTAATGCTGACCTTATCGGAGACCAGTGGGTAATTGGTTATACGCCTGATGTGGTTATGGCTCAGTGGGTCGGTTTTGAAAATACAGATGAGACGCATTACATTGAAGATTTTGATTCGACCACACTCTTTTCAGCAGTGGCCAGCTATGTTTTACCTTATACGGCTGGAAATACCTTTACTGTTCAGAATGCCTACGAGGCAAATGGGATAGCCGCAACGTATTCAGAGGCAGAAGTAGAGGAAAATTCTCGATCTATTATTGACAGCCTCACAGATCAGGCTCAGCAAGCCGCAGACAATATTAATCAGGCTGTTGAAGAATCTGGTATTGGTGAAAAAGTGAAGAGTTGGTGGGATGACTTATTAGACAATTTCAGATAAGTTGACAAATTGTAACGAAGATGGTAAACTAAGGAACGGAGGCGTTATGGCACAAAAAAAAGCAAGTCTAGCCTGTGAGATTTGTGGATCACGCAACTATTCCATTGGTATTAGTAGCAATCCCAAACCAACACGGTTGGAGGTTAAAAAATTCTGCAAATATTGTAAACAATACACCTTGCATAAAGAAACAAGATAAAAGGGGACGACAGTGAAGAAAAAAAGCGTATTTGGGGTCTTGCGTGATACGACATGGCCTACACCTAAGCAAGCTTTGAAAGATTTCATCGCAGTTATTGAGTATACCGCCTTTTTCACAGTAATTATCTATCTCTTTGATTTATTGCTGTCCAAAGGGCTAGTGTCACTCCTAAGCTTATTTTAAGAAAAAAGCAGAGCATTCTGAAAAGAACCCCTTATAATGGACAGTATAAAAAGTACTATACTGTTCTTATAAGGAGGTTCTTTTCTCATGGCTAAAAAAGGAAGTAAATTTACAAAGT
>NZ_JBHRZV010000008.1:0-25255 GCF_042649745.1 Streptococcus caprae
ATCAATCATCGACCGCGAAAATGTTTAGCTTACAGAACAGCTGTTGAAGCTCTCTTGAACGAGTTTAAATAAATGTTGCACTTTTTCTTGCAATTTATCTAACACTTATGTAAACATCATGAGTTCAGCAGGCAAGAACTAGCACCCTCAAAGGTGCTTTTAATATACTTTTAAAAATAACCGTATCATTTAAGACACGGTTATAAAAAATCACTAATATTAGTATACCATAACTTCTTAAACAATTTCTATTGATGAATAAAGAATGATACAAGCAACCCCCTACAATCCAGCTAGAGAAGTCATCCTTCTACGTAACACCAAGAAAGCGGAACGAAAAAGGTTAAGCACTTTGATAATCAAGAACTGAAGCTGTTCCTAGATTACTTAGAGAGTTTAGATAAAGATAGATATCGCTATCACTGTACAGATTTTTACTTGCTACTGGTTGCCGTATCAATGAGGCGCTAGCACTCTCTTGATCAGATATTGACCTAGACAGCCAGACGGTCAACGTGACAAAGACCCTAGACTATAAGCAAGAGGTCAATAGCCCCAAATCCAAGGCCAGCTATCGAGTCATTGATATAGTCCAGGCAACTTGTACTATGCTGAAAAGCTACCGCCTCCAGCAACGCAAAGATGGCCTAAAGCTAGGCCGCACAGAAGCCGTGGTCTTTTCCGACTTTATCCATGCCTACCCCAATAACCGCACCTTGCAAACCAGGTTAAGAACCCACTTCAAAAGGGCAGGGGTGCCTAATATCGGCTTTCATGGTTTCCGCCATACCCACGCTAGTTTACTGCTTAACTCAGGTATTCCTTACAAGGAACTCCAGCACCGCCTAGGTCCATTCCCAGTTATCTATGACTATGGATATTTATAGCCACCTCTCCAAAGAGAACGCTAAAAAAGCCGTCTCATTCTTTGAAACGGCTCTAGGAAATCTTTAGAGGGGGAACAAAAAGGGGAACAAACCCAGAAATCAACATTTTAAGACAAAGCAAAAAGCCCACTGTAGTAGGCTTTTCGTAAGATGTTTTTTGAAATTAAAGCATTTTGTTATAGAATTCTACGACAAGTGCTTCGTTGATTTCTGGGTTGATTTCGTCGCGTTCTGGCAAGCGAGTCAATGAACCTTCCAATTTTTCAGCATCGAATGATACGAAAGCTGGACGTCCAAGAGTTGCTTCAACCGCTTCAAGGATAGCTGGAACTTTCAATGATTTCTCACGAACTGAGATCACTTGACCAACTTCAACACGGTATGAAGGGATATCAACACGTTTACCGTCAACAAGGATGTGACCGTGGTTTACGAATTGACGTGCTTGACGACGAGTAGTCGCAAGACCGAGGCGGTAAACAACGTTGTCCAAACGACGCTCAAGCAAGAGCATGAAGTTAAAACCGAGGATTCCACCTTTGATTTTTGTTGCTTGTACGAAGAGGTTACGGAATTGTTTTTCACCCAAACCGTAAGAGAAACGCAATTTTTGCTTTTCAGCCAATTGCAAACCGTACTCAGAGAGTTTAGAACGGTTGTTAGGTCCGTGTTGTCCTGGTACGTAGTTACGACGTGCCAATTCTTTACCTGTGCCTGTGAGTGACAAGCCAAGGCGACGTGATTGTTTCCATGATGGTCCTGTATAACGTGACATGTTATCAGTCCTCCTATAAAATAAATATTTTGTAGGAAATAACGTCTTACTCTATCCTGATTCGTGCAGGTGCCCTTCGCCTTTACAGCCAAGGTTACTGGTTTTTCAGAGTACCTGTTGACGAGCTTCATATAGAGCTGCTGCTATTTCGCACAAAGATTATTGTACCACGAAAAAAAGCCTAAGACAAGGCTTTTTACTCGTTTATTTCATTTTAGAGTTTATTTTCTCTAGCTGAAGGGCTTATTCTCCCTCTTCCACAAAGGTGTTGAAAACTTCTTCAATCATATCCCACTCAGCGTCTGAATCTTCAGGGATTGGTTGGAGGTCGCCCTCTGTTCCATCTTCGTTTTCAGTATATGAATAGGCTTGGATTTCAATTTGACCATCTTCGTCTTCAGCTGCACCAGCTGGGACAAGAAGGACATAGTTTTTCCCAAATTCTTCCATACCATCGATGGTAAAAAGGATTTCAAAGAGGCTTTCGTTTCCTTGCTCGTCAACGAGGGTAATCATTTCTGGTTCGTGTTCGTGATCATGGTTATGTGCCATTTTTTCTCCTTTTTGGATGTTAAAACATCCGATCTAAATAATTTTGTAAAATCAGTTGTGCGGCAAGCTTGTCAATCACCTTTTTACGTTTGCCACGGCTGACATCCGCCTGTTCGATGAGCATGCGCTCAGCTTGTACAGTAGTCAGACGCTCATCCTGGTACTCTACCGGTAGGTTATACAGCTCTGCTATTTTTTCCCCATAGGCCCGACTAGCCTCGACGCGAGGACCGCTAGTGTTGTTCATGTTTTTAGGCAAGCCCACAACAAATTTGTCAACCTTATACTGGTTGACAAGCTCTGTTAAACGGTCAAAGCCAAACTCACCCTGGTCTTCGTCAATCTTGATGATTTCAAGACCTTGAGCTGTGAAGCCTAGTGGATCACTGATCGCTACACCGACTGTCTTGGAGCCGACGTCTAATCCCATAATTCTCATTATAAGTCGATTCCGTTTCCTTTGAGGTAATAGCGCACCAACTCTTCCACAATCTCATCACGCTCATACTGGCGAATTTGGTTACGGGCATCGTTATAACGAGGGATATAAGCTGGGTCTCCACTCAAAACATAACCGACAATCTGATTGATTGCATTATAGCCTTTCTCATTGAGAGAGTGGTAAACCATAGTGAGCGTCTCATCGATGGCTTGTTTGTTTGAATTGTCCAACTTGAAGCGGACTGTTTCATCTGTAAATCCCATACTAACACCTTCTTTCGTAATATTATGGATAGTATTATTATACCTTATTTGGCAAGGATTAACAAGAAGGAGCCATCCATTACTGCTTGACTTGTGTGGCACCTAGACTCTTGAGCTGGCTGATATAATCAGCTGGGGTCGTATCTTCAAGAGCTGTAAAATCAAATCCAATCCCTTCCACTTTTGACAAAGCTGTTAGGTCGGCTGTTGTCATATCGATAGAGACCACGACAACCATGTCTGTCTCATTTGGGACATCAACACTAACCGATACTCCTGCGACAGCTTTTAATTGCTGGATAACCGTCTCTTCTTCAATAGCCTTAATCAGATTTGGTTTAAGGCTTTCCAAACCTTGACTTGCAATCATCGTCTTTGTTTCATCGTTGAGCGGCTGACGTAGCTCTAGTTTTAAAGTTTTGAAGGCTTCGCCTTTGTAGGTAACAGTTTCGATAATTTCTTGGGAAAAACCGTCAACATCCTGAGTATAGCGATAGCTTTCAGTCTGCTCCTTTTCTTCAACTACCTTAAAACTTGCCGTTGTCGATTCCGATTGTGTCTGCGTCTTGGCACAGGCAACCAATAATAGACATCCCAATAAAGTCAGTCCAATTAATAACTTTTTCATTATTTCCCTCAATAATATATAGATTTTTGTATATTATACCCTATTTCTCGGAAAAACGCTAAATTAAAGGGGTTTTGGCGGGTTTGGAAAGGAAAAAGCATTCCGGGGAATGCTTTTCATATTGCTTTAATCGTTCAACCCCAAGCGTTCGAAAACGTCATCTACGCGTTGTGTATAGTATACAGGATTGAAGAGTTCGTCGATTTCGTCTTGTGTGAGGCGAGAAGTTACTTTCTCATCTGATTCTAACAAAGGTTTGAAATCAACTTGATTGTCCCATGAATGAGCTGTTTTTGGTTGTACCAGATCGTAAGCTTCTTCACGAGTCATTCCTTTTTCAATCAACTTGAGCATAACGCGTTGGCTGTAAATCAAGCCGAATGTTGAGTTCATGTTGCGGAGCATGTTGTCTGGGAAGACGGTCAAGTTTTTAACGATATTGCCAAAACGATTGAGCATGTAGTTGATCAGAATGGTTGTGTCTGGTGTGATAATACGCTCTGCAGAAGAATGAGAGATATCACGTTCGTGCCAGAGAGCAACGTTCTCATAGGCTGTGACCATATGTCCGCGGATAACACGTGCCAAGCCAGTCATGTTTTCAGAACCAATTGGATTCCGTTTGTGAGGCATAGCTGAGCTACCTTTTTGGCCTTTGGCGAAGAATTCCTCCACCTCACGCTGCTCAGATTTTTGAAGCCCACGAATCTCAGTTGCCATACGCTCTATAGATGTCGCAATGCTTGCTAGCACCGCAAAGTACTCCGCATGGAGGTCACGAGGCAAGACTTGAGTTGAAATTTCTTGTGGACGGATGCCGAGTTTACCACAGACATACTCCTCAACGAATGGTGGGATATTGGCAAAGTTACCAACGGCACCTGAAATTTTACCAGCTTCAACGCCTGCCGCTGCACGCTCAAAACGCTCTTGGTTACGTTTCATTTCGCTGTACCAAGTTGCCAATTTGAGACCAAAGGTTGTAGGCTCCGCATGAACACCATGTGTACGACCCATCATGATGGTCATCTTGTGCTCACGCGCCTTGTCAGCCACGATATTGGTAAAGTTTTCAAGATCTTTACGGATAATGTCGTTGGCTTGTTTGTAAAGGTAGCCGTAGGCTGTGTCCACCACGTCGGTTGAGGTCAAACCATAGTGAACCCACTTGCGCTCTTCGCCAAGTGTTTCAGACACGGCACGGGTAAAGGCCACCACATCGTGACGAGTCTCCTCTTCAATTTCTAAAATACGGTCGATGTCAAAGCTCGCATTGGCACGAATCTTCGCCACATCTTCCTTAGGGATTTCTCCCAACTCAGCCCATGCCTCATCAGCGAGGATTTCCACCTCCAACCAAGCACGGTATTTATTTTCTTCACTCCAAATGTTCGCCATCTCAGGGCGTGAATAACGTTCGATCATATTGATGATACAGAGGGCGTTTAGAAAGCGAGAGAAAAATAGGAGACTGACACAGTGTGCTGGCACACTAGAAAGTCTATCTTTTTTCCGACGCTTTTAGCCCGAGTTCAAATACTCGGTAACACCCTCCTCCTTTCTATGTATTTTTTAATTCAATTACTTCATTATTTGAAAAGATAGGTTCATCTAAATTCCGAGCTTTCCGCCCGGATTCAGTTGCACTAACTTGTGCCATTCCTTTCTGTTGTTTAGTTTGTATTGTGGAGACGAGTTAGCCCGAGTTCAAATACCAAAAAAACACTTTCATTTCTTTTAATATATGTTTTTTTCTTTACAATTCAATTTGGTCATTGATACAAATTTCAATAAATCTTTTTCCAGTTTCAGTAAATTTTATCCTCTTATATTTTTCTGTTACCGAAAGTCTCTTATCAGATTTATCATGATTTAATTGCCCTGTTTCATTAAAAGATATCATATCTTCTAAAACCTGTTTATAGAAAGCACTAGATCGAAGTTTTGTAACAACTCCATCTTCTACTTCAACTGGTTCCTCAATTTGTATTAAACCTAATCTAACCAAATTATTAATATAAAACTCAATATCCAAATTGTCATTTAACAAATCATCAAACAAGGTGATTGTCGGACTCGTTATTAAACCATGCTGCCTATGATTGAATGAGATATCTAAATAATATCTTTCCCCTTGATTATTAAATAATCTCTCCAAGAGAATCGCCTCTTTAGGAGTGAATTGTTTTATTATTTCTACAAAAGCTGGATGAACTCTATCTCTTGTTGTTGTTACCATAGATTTTGATATTAAATTGGCATATAAATTCCTAAGCTCATCACTATCCATCGAATATGCTAAAGCCTGTACCGCTGGAATAAAGATATAACCTTCCGGATTAACTACTCTATCCTCTGGAATACCTTGGATATTCTCAGCAATTTGTTTCTTCGTTTTTTCAAAATTCAACTCTCTCTTATATAACCATAAATCTATTCCTTGAAATAAAGTGTTAATTATCTTCATAGGTCGTTCAACCATTTTTCCAATTTCTTGTCCAGCTGGTTTTCCAATATCTTCATAGCTTTTTTCAACAACAGTTTTTGTTACATCTAGCAGTGGATTATTAGTAACCTCAGTCATTATTATTCTCCTTTCAAAACTCCTCTTTCCCAATTTCTACAGATGGATAATGGTCTAGTTTATTTAGGTCTGTGTCTAGCGGTAAGTCGTAGATGGCTAGATAGTCATTAGGAAATTGAGTTGCAAGCTCTGCCATTTTCTTTGAGAGAGAAAGTTCATCAGGCGAAGCATAGAGCACTTCGACAACACCAACTTGACCATTTTCAATAAAAGCGTGAACGATGATTTTAATCATAAAACCCTCCTAAAACTCTTCAACCTCGTCAGGCACATCACTAAACACCGTCACGTGTCCCATTTTGCGGTTGTGCTTTGCTTCTATTTTACCATAGAGGTGGAGGTGGGCGCTAGGGTTGTTGTGAACATAGGTTTGGGCGGCTTCAACATGCTGACCGAGGACGTTGAGCATAACGGCTGGGGCATGTTGATGGATTTGAGGGAGTGGTTGTCCCAAAATGCCCAAGATATGGGTGTCAAACTGCGAGAAGTCGCAAGCTTCGATAGAGTAATGTCCTGAATTGTGGGGGCGTGGTGCGATTTCGTTGACGATGATGTCATCTGCTGTGGCGAACATTTCTACACAAAGGGTTCCTGATAAATCCAACTGCTTGGCGATTTGTAGAGCCATTGATTTGGCCTTTTCCGCTAGTTGATCAGAGATGCGAGCAGGTGCAATGGTTTTTGAGAGGATGTTGTTGCGGTGGATGTTTTCTTGGACTGGAAAGACAGTGAAATCAGCTCCATTGCCGGATACAATCACTGAAATTTCCAAGTCAAATGTGACGAATTCCTCCAAAACACAAGCGGTTGAGTCAGCTAAGTCACGGGCTTTCGTTAGGTCTTCTTGAGACGAAATAACCACTTGTCCATGTCCGTCGTAGCCTCCTGTCGCTGTCTTGAGGATCTGCTTTTTGGTCAAGTCGATGTCGTCCAAATCAGAGCTTGAGGTCACGACCTTGTAAGGTGCCACGGCTACGCCAGCTTTTTGAGAGAGGAAATCCTTCTCAGTGATACGGTTCTGAGAAATACGCAGGAGATTCGTCCCTTGGGGGAGTTGAATGCCTGTCACGACAGCATCTAAACCGTCCGCGTCCACGTTTTCAAACTCGTAGGTGAGGACATCACAACGTTCTGCCAACTCACGCAAGGCATCAACGTCGTCATAGGCTGCCACGATGACTTCTGACACACGTGAGGCTGGGCAATCCGCTGACGGATCCAGTGTAATGATCTTGTGGCCCATGTAGATGGCGGAAATGGCCATCATCTGCCCTAGCTGACCACCACCGATAATCCCGATTGTCTTAGTTGAGTTCATCCGTCATAGCCTCCGCGATTTTTCCTTGTTCCTCTTGGAAATGGCTGAGCTGTTCAGCAATTGTAGCATCTTCGATAGACAAGATACGTAATGCTGTTAGAGCGGCATTAGTCGCTCCTGCTTCGCCGATTGCCATGGTTGCGACTGGCACACCACCCGGCATTTGAACAATAGAATAGAGAGAATCCAGTCCTGAAAGAGCACGAGATTTAACAGGTACACCGATAACAGGAAGGGTTGTTTTGGCAGCTACCATACCTGGCAAGTGGGCTGCACCACCAGCTCCTGCGATGATGACCTTGATGCCACGGTCACGCGCTTCTTCCGCATGCTTAAACATGAGGTCAGGTGTGCGGTGGGCAGAGACCACTTTTTTCTCGTAGGCTACACCGAACTTGTCTAGGATGTCGGCTGCTTTTTGCATGGTTGCCCAGTCGGAGCTGGAGCCCATGATAATAGAAATGATTGGTTGCATGATTTCTCCTTTTTTCAAGCCTATCTTAGGCTGTGAGGTCGTCGTGAGCTTTCTTTCGTGTATCGCTACGCTTTTACTCCTCGTCTTTCCCCAAAGCCGAGGAAAAGCTAACGATACATCTTAGAAATCTCCTTGACTAAGTTTGTAGCCCTAGGTCTACAAACTTCCCTAAATTACCACAGCGGCGACAGGCTTGGTTTCACAGCGACCTTCGGTCGCTCTTATATTCCAAACGTGTTTGTTATGACAGTCTTTTCACTACGACGGCCATTGTCGCGAGTTGCTCGCTGTGCTCGCGTTTTGCTAGTCTTTAATCGCTTTGCTTCCGATGTCGCTGCGGTAGAAGAGGCCGTCGGTGGTTTGGTTGTTGAGTTCGGTGTAGATGGTGTTTTGGGCTGTTTTGACGTCGGCTGCTGTGGTGACGAGCATATAAACCCGTCCGCCGTTGGAGAGCAGAGCTTTGCTATTGTCCGCAAACTTGGCGCCAGCATAATAGGTAATGATGTCGCCCTCTGTCTTCGCTGGGAGCTCCATGCCTTTGGCATAGTCCAGCGGGTAGCCATTTGAAGCAACGACCACACCCAGGGTCACACCGCCGTCCAACCAGGTGATGTCAGGTGTTTCTTCGTCTAAAATGTCGGTAATGTTTTGGGCAAAGTTAGAGGTCAAGCGCGGGAGAATAATCTGCGTTTCCGGGTCGCCGAAACGAGCGTTAAACTCAATGACCTTTGGTCCGTCCGCTGTCAAGATAAGACCACAGTAGAGAATACCGAGGTAAGGGCGGCCTTCTGCAATCATGCCCTTGAGCACGGGCTTGACGATGGTCTCAACAGACTGATCAATCACGGCTTGTGATAAGTGAGGAACGGGTGCATAGGCTCCCATGCCACCAGTGTTTGGGCCCTTGTCGCCGTCGTAGGCCCGCTTGTGGTCTTGGGCTGTCGGCATGATGTAGAACTTGTCGCCATTAACAAAGGCAAAGAGGGAGAACTCCTCACCAGCCAGGAACTCTTCAATGACCACGCGCGTTCCAGAGTTGCCAAACTTGTTGTCCAGGAGCATGTCGCGGGCAGCTTCTACTGCTTGTTCCACGGTTTCTGCCACGACTACGCCTTTACCGAGGGCCAGGCCGTCTGCCTTAACCACGATTGGGGCACCTTGGGCTTCGATGTAGGCCTTGGCTTCTTCAAAATCGGTGAAGGTCCCGTACTTGGCAGTTGGCACGTCGTACTTGACCATGATGGACTTGGCAAAGTCTTTTGACCATTCCAACTCTGCGGCTAGCTTGCTTGGACCAAAGGCCTTAAGGCCAGCAGCAGTGAAATCATCAACAATCCCAGCTGCCAAGGCATCGTCTGGTCCCACGAAGGTCCAAGCAATGTCATTTTCCTTGGCAAAGGCGATGAGGCGGTCATGCTCAGCAATCGTGATGTCCACGACAGTCAGACCGTCCAAGGTCATGCCGTCATTTCCCGGTGCGACAAAGACCTGCTCCACACCAGCTGACTCCAAGAGTTTTTTCGCGATAGCGTGCTCCCGCCCACCTGAACCAATGACCAAAAGTTTCATAGATTGATACCTCACCTTAAAAAGTTCGTTTTTTGTCTTCTTTTAAAACTATTATAGCATATTTATTCGTTTTATTTTTTAAAATTCCGTTTGTTAAAGGTTTTTTATGACTTTTTATTCTGTTTATTCCAACTTTTATTTTTACTATGATGACTGTTTTCTAAATTCTATTTTAGTTGTTTTGAAGAATAAAGTCAAAAGCATCCAGCAATTGTCTCATGCTGAATGCTCTGCTATTTTCAAAATCTTAATGACGGAAGTGACGGACGCCGGTGAAGACCATAGCGATTCCATATTTGTTGGCAGCGGCGATGACTTCTTCGTCACGGACGGAGCCACCAGGTTGGATGATAGCCTTGATGCCCGCAGCCGCGATTTCTTCCACGTTATCCGCAAATGGGAAGAAGGCGTCAGAGGCAAGAACAGCACCGTCTAGGCGGTCTTTAGCTTGCTCAATGGCGATGCGAACAGATGCCACACGGTTGGTTTGACCAGGGCCGACACCAAGGGTCATGTGGTCGTTGGAAATCAAGATACCGTTTGACTTCACATACTTGATGGACTTCCAAGCAAAGGCCAGAGCCACGCGCTCTTGCTCGCTCGGTTCACGGTCGGTCACAACCTTCCAGTCGCTCGGTGCAACGGTCGCCACGTCCTGGTTTTGGACCAGCATACCGCCGACAACGCCGGTGTACTCCGCTTCGATTTCGCTGGCATCTTGGGCGTCAAAGCTGAGTTCCAGCACGCGCAGGTTGGCTTTTTTCTGTAAAATGGCTAGCGCGTCAGCCGTGTAGCTCGGTGCGATGATGATTTCGAGGAAAATCTTGCTCATCTTTTCAGCCGTCGCAGCGTCTACTTCACGGTTCAGGACAACAATCCCTCCGAAAATAGACACTGGGTCTGCCTCGTAGCAGTAATCCCAAGCAGCTTCGATACTGTCAGCCTGACCGATTCCACATGGGTTCATGTGCTTGAGGGCTACAACGGTTGGGCGGTCCTTGAAGTCACGAATGCTGCGGATAGCCGCATCCGCGTCACGGATGTTGTTGAAGGACAATTCTTTCCCATTGAGCTGTTTAGCAGAGGCAATCGAATAGTCTGTCGGAATGGCTTTTTGGTAGAAGTCCGCGTCTTGTTGCGGGTTTTCACCGTAGCGCATCGGCTGTTTGAGGTCGTAAGTGATGGTTAGTTTTTCAGGCTTGGTTTCGCCAACTTGCGCTGTAAAGTAATCCGCAATCAAGGCATCGTAAGCCGCTGTATGACGGTAAACCTTAGCTGCTAAACGTTGACGAGTAGCGTAAGTCGTTTCACCATCTGCCTTCAGTTCATTAAGAACCACTGCATAATCAGCAGGATCCACAACAACAGTCACGCTAGCATGATTTTTTGCAGCGGAACGGAGCATAGAAGGACCACCGATGTCAATATTTTCCACCGCCAAATCGTAGGTCACATCTGGACGCAAGATTGTCTCTTTAAATGGATAAAGGTTGACCACGACCAGGTCAATGAGGCCAATCTCGTGGCTCGCTGCCGCCTCCAAGTGAGTATCCAGATCACGACGGGCCAAGAGGCCACCGTGAATCTTAGGATGGAGGGTCTTAACACGACCATCCATCATTTCAGGGAAACATGTCACATCGTCGATAGCAATGGTAGCTACCCCAGCATTATCAAGGGTAGTTTTTGTTCCGCCCGTTGAGATAATTTCCCAACCGAGCGATGTCAATTCTTGGGCAAGCTCGATAATGCCTGCCTTGTCTGATACACTAATCAATGCGCGTTTTGTCATGGAGTCTCCTTTTCAATGAATGACCTCCAGTCACTCAATCTCTAGTTTATTAAAGCAATAAAAATTAGTCTATTTCATATAAAAGATAGTGATCGTATCCTATCACTTCCTTGAGGTAAGCTTGATCTTCTGAGGATACTTCAAATTCTGGGAAAGTTGCTACTAAACTGCACAAATATAAGTAGTTAGGATGCCTACGATAAGAAAAACGATTTCCTCCAAATCGACCTTGGCAGAAATCAAAAGCAAGTTTTAGTTCTTGACTCGTCTGGCTAGACGGCACATCATCAAGATAATCGAGTTGACTTTTATCAGTACTTACAATCATGGCTCGCATGGTATTCGCCAAAACCAATAACCAGTCCGACTGACTCTCTAGTTGTTTAGGTTTCGACTTTAGTTTGTCTTTGAGCTGCATATAATTTTGTTTAATACACATGTCTCCTCCTTTTAGATTAGCGTGAATAGTTTGAGTGTTAATCTGCTTTATCTTATCTCATAAGCTCTGTATTCGTGTGAAAATTCGTAACCCAGTTTTTCTGCTAAATGCAGGGAAACCTTGGTATGGGCGTCCCAACTAGGATAAAGCCCTCTGTCTAAACAGATTAATATTAGTTTAGCCGCGACAGCTTTTGCCAGACCCTTTCGCCTAAAACCAGGATGAGTATCTATCTCGATTTCAATCCCATTTTTATAGGTTGAGTAAGACGAGGCACCAGCTACCACCTTTCCTTGATAAAGGGCAACAACACCTAGTCCAAGTTGAGCGTAGTGCTGGTCATCATCATAGTTAGCAACCAAATCTTGCGACCATTCTTCAGCCAAACAAGCTTTATATAACTGTTCATCAATCAACTGCAAATCAAACTCCACTGGCAAACCAGCCACAATTTTTTCTAACTTGTTACGGTCAAATCTGCTATCTTTCTTAGTCGCATAGCGAGTGAAAGCATGCGCTTTTGATCCATACGTTGCTTCTATCAGATCCGACCAGCCTTGATGTTGTGGTACAAGAATAATGTCCTTCCTACAACAAGATTCAATTAGTTCAAGACAAGGTTTGCCCGCTAAAAAACCAAAAGAAGCTTGTCTTCCTAGTTTCGCCAAGGCCGATTGGGGAGTGTCAGAGTTATCAACCCATATCTCTCCCATCACTCCCTGCAAACAAGACCAGATGATAGTTTCTTGCCAATCTTGAAATAGAGGAGTGGCTACTGATAAATCTTTTAATCTTTTCATAAGGTGATTGTAACAAATTATCCTATTTCTTTACAACTCTCGACTCTCTCAACACCTCCGGATACAAAGCATACTCCGCCTCGTGTATCCGTGCTTCAAATGTTTCTAAGGTGTCTTCTGGCAAGCGTGGGACGCGGACTTGCTTGATGATTTGGCCGGTGTCCACGCCTGCATCGACATAGTGGACGGTGACACCGCTCTCCGCAACCCCAGCCTCCCAAGCGTCCTCAATGCCGTGAGCTCCTGGAAATTCAGGTAGGTAGGCGGGGTGGATATTGATGATGCGGCCCTCGTAGGCTGACAGGAGGGTCGGCCCCACGATTTTCATATAGCCTGCCAGAACCACCAGGTCAATCTGGTTTTGGTTGAGCAGGTCCACCAGTGCTGTCTCGTAGGCTGCCTTATCCGCAAAGTCCTTGAGTTCAAAGGTATAGCTGGTCACCCCAAGATTTTCTGCACGTTCTAACACATAGGCTTCCCGTTTGTCTGAGAAGAGGAACGCAACTGGAAACTGCTCGGCAATGACCTGAAAGTTGGAGCCATTACCAGAGGCAAAGACGGCAATCTTCTTGGTCATTAGGCAATCACCACACTCTTGTCGGTCTTCTCAGTGATACGACCGATTTCATAAACCTCTTCATCAACCAATTCTTTGACCTTGTCAACATTTTCTGGGGAAACAGCCAGCATGAGACCGATACCCATGTTGAAGATTTCAAACATTTCCTCGTGTTTGATTTGACCATACTTCTCCAAGGCGGTGAAGATTGGCAAAACTGGAATGCTGGCTTCATCAATGTGAGCAGCCAAATCTTCGCTAAACATACGGGGCACATTTTCGATAAAGCCGCCGCCGGTGATATGGGCAATGCCGTTGACCAGCCCTGCTTTAACGAGTGGCAAAACTTGTTTGACATAGATACGGGTTGGCTCAAGGAGAACATCCTTAAGAGCTTTGCCATTAAGCTCTGGCAACAGGGCGTCACCATCCATATCCGCAAAAACACGACGAACCAGGGAATAACCGTTGGAGTGGATACCGCTAGAGACCAGGCCTAGGAGGATGTCGCCGCTCTTGACCTTGCTGCCGTCGATAAGCTGAGACTTCTCAGCGATGCCCACGGCGAAACCGGCCAGGTCGTAGTCGTCCTCGCCGTACATGCCAGGCATCTCGGCAGTCTCGCCACCGATCAGGGCAGCACCGGCCTGAACACAGCCCTCAGCCACGCCGGCAACCACCTGCTCCAGCTTCTCAGGCACGTTTTTGCCAGTCGCGATGTAGTCCAGGAAGTAGAGGGGCTCGGCACCCGCTGCGATGATGTCGTTGACACACATGGCCACGCAGTCTTGGCCAATCGTATCGTGCTTGTCGTACTGGATAGCCAGCATGAGCTTGGTGCCGACACCGTCTGTACCAGAGACAAGGACAGGCTCTTTGACATCAAGTTCGGTCAAGTCAAACATCCCACCAAAGCCACCGAGGGATCCGAGAACACCAAGACGCTCCGTACGTTTCACGTGTTTTTTGATGCGTTCAACCACTTCGTAGCCTGCCTTGACATCGACACCAGACTGAGCATAGGCATTTTTAGACATAATATTACCTTCTTTTTATTTTTTTCTAGGTTCAATATTCAGATTGCGACGTTTTTTCAGACAAACCATCTCTTTGTCTGAAAAAACTAGTCAGGTCTCTAGCTTTGTTCCCTGTAGGACAAAGCATCCACTGACAAATGCTTTAGCTTTTAGTCAGTGGTGAGACGTGGTGCATATGCATTTTTTTCTGTCATAATGTTACCTTTTTCGTTTTTTAGTTCAAAGTAAAGATTACAGCGTTTTTTCCTGATTGACCAATACTGTCAACTTCTTGTCAAGTTACTGACAAGGATTACTTCTTCACCTTTTCGATGTAAAAGCTTGTTTTCTCGTCTAGACTTCTGAGGTATTCTTCCTCATAATCATAGAGCGGAGTTGGGTATTTGCCGTCAAAATAGGCCACACACAAACCACCATTCGGAGCATCTGTTTCCAAGCCAATTGCTTCAATCATGCCCCCCAGGCTCAGGTAGGTCAAGCTGTCAGCCCCAATGATTTCACAGACTTCTTCTGCCGTATGGTTGGCTGAAATCAATTCGCGGCGGGTTTGAATGTCAATCCCGTAGAAACATGGGTACTTGAGTTCTGGGCTACCGATGGCCACGTGAACTTCTGCGGCACCCGCTTCACGCAAAAGCTGAACAATGCGGCGTGATGTCGTTCCCCGCACGATGGAATCATCAATCATGACCACCCGTTTGCCCTTGACAACGCTTGACACGGCTGACAACTTCATGCGCACACCTTGCTCACGCAACTCTTGGGTCGGCTGGATAAAGGTCCGTTGGGTGTATTGGTTTTTCACCAAGCCCATTTCATTTGGCAGGCCTGATTCTTCGGCAAAGCCCATGGCTGCGCTAAGAGAGGAGTTTGGTACCCCAACGACGATATCTGCCTCATGCTTGAATTCCTGAGCCAGTTTTTTACCCATGCGTTTGCGGGCTGTGTGGACATTTACCCCAGCGATATCTGAATCCGGACGGGCAAAGTAGACATACTCCATAGAACAGATAGCCAACTGCGTATCGTCGGTATAGGTATCGTACTGGATGCCAGTGTCATCGATGATAATGACCTCGCCAGGATTGACATCGCGGATCCATTCTGCTCCGACAACTTCAAAGGCACAGGTCTCTGAGGAAACGACCCAGGCACCATTTTTCATTTGCCCGATAGAGAGAGGTCTGAAACCATTGGGATCCATAGCCGCAATCAGCTTGTCCTCAGTCATGAGAAGGTAGGCAAAGCCACCTTTCACTGTATTGAGAGCTTCCTTGACCTTGCCCATGAAACTTGGATTGTGACTTCGGCGAATCAGGTGCATGAGGATTTCCGTATCAGAAGAAGCGTTGAAGATAGCTCCTTGCTTTTCCAGCTCCCGTTTCAAGGAAATGGCATTGGTCAGATTTCCGTTGTGACACAAGCCATACTTCCCATCGTGGAATTTGTAGAGGAAGGGCTGGATATTACGGATATCTGCAGCACCGGCTGTCGCATAGCGAACATGGCCAATAGCCGCAGTTCCTTTTAGCTTATCCAAATCGTTCGGGTTCTTAAAGACTTCTGATAACAGACCTTTTTCGCGGTGACCGCGCAGAGTCCCTGCATCATTGGCTACAATACCAGCTCCCTCCTGCCCACGGTGCTGGAGACTATGGAGACCGTAATACGTCACTTGAGCCGCTTGAGGATGCCCCCAAATGCCAAAGACACCGCATTCTTCATTGAGAGATTTTACTTCGTAAACCATTTCTTTTTTCCTTTGTTTTTAATAAGCGCCTGTAGTAGTGGCGGACGAAAGGCAGAACTTAAACGCCAATCCTTATGGGTCTTGGCTACATTCTGCACTAGCTTGGAAAAAGAAAAGTTTCGTTTCTTCTTCCAAGCGTCGCAACCATCCTAAATGTTTAAAAGGATACGGCAGAAAACATCTCGGTTTATGCTCGCTATTGCTCGCATCTCAATAGTTCAAAATATATTTTCACGCTCTTATTTCCCTGTAAAGTATTTTACGGCACTAGCAAAGAGCTGTTGGTCTTTGTTGCCTGGGATATTTTGGAAGAGGCCGTTTTCGACCCGTTCTGAGTGGCCCATCTTACCGATGATTTGGCCATTTTCGCTGGTGATTCCTTCGATGGCATAGAGGGAGCCGTTTGGATTGTAGCGGCTGTCCATGCTTGGTTGGCCATCAAAGTCCACGTACTGGCTCCAGATTTGCCCCTTGTCGCGGAGCTCTGCAAATTCTTCAGCCGTCACGACAAATTTTCCTTCCCCGTGAGAGACTGGAATGGCATGCACATCACCGACAGACACCCCAGCTAACCACGGCGAATTGGTGTTGGCGATACGGGTTTCGACCATTTTGGCCACATGCTGATTGGCATCGTTGTAGAAGAGGGTCGGGCTGGTGCTGGTCGCATCCTCAAAGTTACCGTATGGCAAGAGACCTGATTTCACTAGAGCCTGGAAGCCATTACAGATACCGATGATGAGGCCGCCACGTGCGATAAAGCGGTCAATAGCAGAGCGAACCTTTTCATTGAGCAAGATATTGACGATGAATTTAGCTGATCCGTCTGGCTCATCAGCGGCGGAGAAGCCCCCTGCAAAGAAGATGATATTGGCCTTCTCGATGTTGGCTACCATAGTCTTAACAGAGTTTTCAATTGCCGCTTCGTCCAATGTCACAAACGGTACCATGTTGACACGCGCCCCTTCTTTTTCAAAGGCCTTGGCTGAGTCGTACTCGGAATTGGTTCCTGGAAAGACCGGGATGTAGACCAGTGGCGTTTCAACCGTTTCTTTGGCTGTTGTCACCACATCCGTCACAACTGCTGGTACTTCTGCAAGCGTTTCTGCCTGGTCAAAGGTGGTTGGGTAAACTTCCTCTAGCGTTCCTTCAAAGGCTGCCAGGAGTTTATCGCCTGACAAAGCTGTGCCATTAACAGCAAGGGTAAAGTCTGTTGTCGTTTGACCAATCTTGGTTGCGCCCGCAATTTCCTCTGATGAGATGAAGACAAAGCCACCCAATTGACCTGTCAAGCTGGTTGACACATCTGTCAAGGTCACATCTGCACCGATGCGGTTCCCAAAGCTCATGAGAGCCAGGCTTTCCACAAGCCCACCGTACTTGACAGCAGAGGCTGCTGTGATGGTGTGTTTGTCTTGAATGACTGCAAAGGCTGCAAAGTTAGCCTTGGCACCTGCAAAGTCGATGTCCGCACCGATTGGTGAACCTGGCAGGTAGTAGATGTATTCTCCTGCTGCCTTGAACTCTGGAGAGAGAACCTTGGCCACATCTGCTGTCGTTACCCCAAAGGCAACCAGAGTTGGTGGTACGGTTAATTCTTCGAAAGTTCCAGACATAGAGTCCTTGCCGCCAATCGATGGCAAGCCCAGTTGGATTTGGGCTTCGATAGAGCCTAGGAGGGCTGATACAGGCTGGCCAAAGCGCTCTGTCTGCTTGTCCATGCGCTCAAAGTACTCTTGGTATGAGAAGCGCGCCTTATCCCACTTAGCACCAGTTGCCACCAAGCGAGCTGTTGCTTCGATGATCGCGTAGGCTGCACCGTGGTATGGAGACCATTCTGCAATGTAAGGGTTGTAGCCTTGGGCGATGGCTGACGCAGTGGTCGTCACGCCGTGTTGCACAGGGAGTTTTTGAACAGAACTTTCCGTTGGTGTCAGCTGGTAACGACCACCGATTGGATGATTGACAGTTGAGCGACCAACAGAGCTATCAAAGATGGTCTGCAAGCCTTTTTGGCTGGCATGGTTGAGGTCGGCAAGGACCGCACAAGTATCTGCTTCCAAGGTAGCTTCAGAAGTCCGACGAGCCTCAGGCAAGTCAACAGCACTGTCAACGACCTTAGCATCCACGACGACACGGACACCGTTGGTATCCAAGAAGCTGCGTTCGATATCTACGATGGTTTGACCATTCCAGGTCATAACCAAATTTGGTTTTTCAGTAACGGTCGCCACGACCACAGCATGGATATTTTCTGTCGCACAAGCTGCGATAAAGGCATCCACATCACTTGGACGAACAACCACAGCCATCCGCTCCTGACTTTCAGAAATCGCAATTTCAGTACCATTCAGACCAGCGTACTTGAGCGGCACCTTATCTAGGTCGATTTCCAGACCGTCTGCCAATTCACCGATGGCCACGCAGACACCGCCCGCTCCAAAGTCATTGGACTTCTTGATGAGGCGGGTCACATCGCCATTGCGGAAAAGGCGTTGGATTTTACGTTCTTCAATGGCATTTCCTTTTTGAACTTCGGCGCCAGCTGTTTCCACAGACTCAACCGTTTGAACCTTGGAAGATCCAGTCGCACCACCGACACCATCACGGCCGGTTTTACCACCGAGAAGGATAATCACGTCGCCTGCTTCAGGCTTTTCACGCACAACATTTTCTTTTGGTACCGCACCAACAACTGCCCCCAACTCCATGCGTTTTGCCACAAAGCCTGGGTGGAAGTATTCGCGGACATAGGTCGTCGCCAGACCGATTTGGTTCCCGTAAGAAGAGTAGCCATGGGCCGCCGTTTTAGAAATGACCTGCTGTGGCAATTTTCCTGCACGGGTATCTGCAATCGGTGCTGTAATGTCGCCTGCCCCTGAAATCCGCATAGCTTGGTAAACGTAAGAACGACCTGACAATGGGTCACGAATGGCCCCACCGATACAGGTTGCAGCTCCACCAAACGGTTCGATTTCAGTTGGGTGGTTGTGGGTTTCGTTCTTGAACATGAGGAGCCATGGCTCTTTGACACCGTTGACATCCACTTCAATTTCCACAGAACAAGCGTTGATTTCGTCAGACACTTCCATGTCGTCCAGACGGCCATTTGCCCGCTCATAACGACCAAAGACAGTTGCCATGTCCATCAGGGTCACAGGCTTTTCAGACCGGCCCAATTCCTCCCGCATGGCCACATACTTGTCAAAGGTGGCTTGGAGTTGATCGGCAAAAGCTGACGCTGAGAAGTCGATGTTTTTTAGTTCTGTTTCAAAGGTTGTGTGACGGCAGTGGTCAGACCAGTAGGTATCCAAGACTTTCAACTCGGTCTCCGTCGGCACCCGACCGATGGTTTTAAAGTAGTTCTGAATGAAGACCAAGTCGTCCACTTCCATAGCGAGACCTGCTTCGCGCTTATAGGCCGCAAAGTCTTCTGCTGTGTAGGTCGCAAAGAAATCCAAATTTGGAATGGTCTTGTCCGACTCAGAAAATTCCTGACGGGCAATACCAACGGTAATATCCTTGAAACGTGAATCCACAGGGTTGAGCAAGTAGTTTTTCACAGCGTCCAACTCTGCTGTATCAATGTCCTTGTTGACCAAGTAAAGTTGAGCCGTATTGACCACTACATCGCTAGCGCTGCCCAAGAGAAGCAAGGCTTCCTGAGAACTAGCCGCCCGCTGGTCAAATTGACCTGGCAAGGCTTCAATGGCAAAGAAGGCATAATCTGGCAGGTTCAATTCGTCTTCTGTTAAAAGGGTATCCGTCACCTGCTCAGAGAAGATGTGCTTCTCCGCACGCGCATAGAGAGCTTCCTCCAAGCCAAAGACATCATAAACCTGTACGATACGCAGGCTTGATAAGGTCTTCAACTGCAAGTTATGGGTCAGTTCCTTGACCAAGGCAGTTGACTTGATTCCGAAATCAGCTTTTTTCTCAACAAAAATGCGTTTATCCATTGCTACATTCCCTTTCTTTTTCTGCTATAAGCTCTGCAACTTTTCCAAGACAACCGCATAGACGTCCGTCAGATTTCCCAAGTCTCGGCGAAAGACGTCCTTGTCCATATGGTTACCATCCGCATCCCAAAGACGGCAATTATCCGGCGAAAACTCATCCGCTAAAATAATCTCACCTGTCGCATCCTTCCCAAACTCCAGTTTGAAGTCCACCAGGGTCAAGTCCACTGCCTCAAACCAGCCCTTCAAAAGTTCGTTAATACGGCGCGTTTCTGCCTTGATGTAGGCAATCTCCTCAGCCGTCGCAATCTCCAGAAAAGCAATGTGCTCATCGTTGATAAATGGATCGTCCAGTTCATCTTTTTTGTAGTAGAACTCCATAATAGGTGTATCAAAGACCTGACCTTCTGCTAGGCCAAAGCGTTTGGCAAAGGAGCCAGCTGCCCGATTTCGCAACACCACTTCTAGCGGAATGATGTCTACTTTTTTATTTAATTGTTCGGTGTCTGAGACCTGCTTGATAAAGTGGGTCTTGATACCAGCTGCATTCAATTTTTCAAAAATCAAAGACGAAATCTGATTATTGAGCACTGCCTTGCCTTCAATGGTTTCCTTCCGAACGCCATTGAGCATGGTTGCCTGGTCCTTGTAGACCGATTTAATCACATGTTCGTCTTCTGTACTATAAATATCCTTTGCTTTTCCTGAATAAATCAGTTGGTTTTCCATTTAATGTTCGCCTTTCGATTTTTATATTCCTATTTTATCATAAAAAAAAGGCTATTACAAATAATAGTCGTACGTTTTTTACAAAAGGAAAGTGTTTTGTTCATCATTTAACATTAAAAGCCATCCGACTGTTATCGAATGACTTCGTGCCTTATTGTTGTTGAATAAACTCGACCACATCTTGAATACGTTTAAAAGAGTCGATTTTATCATCAGGAATAGAAATACCAAACTCATCTTCCAAACCAATTACAAAGGTCATCAAGCCGATAGAATCAACATCTAGGTCATTGCTAAGAGACAACTCCTCTGTCAAAACCAACTCAGAATCTCCCAACTGTTCACGTGCAACCTGCTGCATACGTTTCAAAATCTCAGACTTAGTCATCTACTTGTACCTCCTTTGCCACAAATTCTTGAACCAACTTATTTACAACTTCCGAATCCAACATGGTTCTAATTTGCTTAATCGTATGATAAATTGCCTTGGCATCACTAGACCCGTGAGACTTTACAACTGGTGCCTTGAGGCCAAAAAGCACAGCTCCACCTGCCGAAGAGTAATCCAAGGTGCTTTTCATGACTTTAAGGCTATCTTTCAAGAAAACATAGCCAATTTTAGCCTTAACTCCACCATTTTCAATGGAAGACTTGAGCTGACCAAGAATAGATATGGCCGTACCTTCCATGGTTTTTAGTACAGCATTTCCTGTAAAGCCATCAGCAACGACGACATCAGCTACACCAGACATAAGGTCCCTAGCTTCAACATTGCCCACAAAATTCAAGGACTTATCATTCGCCAACAATTCATAGGTTTCCTTACGCAAGGGATCTCCTTTGGTCTCTTCTGTACCATTATTGAGCAAACCGATACGAGGCTTGGCAATACCACGTACATTTTGCGCATAGAAAGACCCTAAAATTGCATATTGGTGAAGATGTTTAGGTGTATTTTCGGCATTAGCTCCCAAGTCCAACATGTCAAAACCAGCCCCATCTAAGGTTGGCAGGGTAGATAAGAGTCCAGGACGATCTACTTGCTTAATACGACCGACCACAAAGAGACCCGCGGCTAAAAGAGCACCTGTGTTACCGGCAGACATGACTGCATCTGCTTGTCCATCCTTGACCGCACGAGCAGCCAGAACCATAGAAGCCTGTTTCTTGCTCCGAATAGCCTTAGCTGGCTCATCGTCTGAGTTAATCTTCTCAGCTGTATGAATGATGGTTACACGTTCCGTAGCCGTCAAATATTGCTTAATCTTTGCTTCATCTCCATAAAGTTGAACCTCGATATCTGGAAAATCAACCAAGGCTTGATTGACCCCTTCGACAATAGCTTGAGGAGCGTGGTCACCACCCATAGCATCAACTGCAATTCGCTTCATATGATTCCCTTACTTTCTAAATAACTGGATTTATTATAGCACAATTCGCCCTCATTTTCCCATTTTTTGCTAATCAGAATTTTCCAAAGAGCCTGCTTTGCCCTTGTCCATCACATGGGCCCACTTATCCATATCATCAATAAATTTCTTTGATTTGAGGTGAAGCCCCACATAATCCTCATAGATTTGGTCTATAAAATGGCGGAGCTTGATCTTCATATCAGGCTTGAGAGAGATTGTTTTGATGTCCTCAAACTGAATGGACTGAAACCTGTCTAACAAATAAGGGACATTGGGATCCAGGTGGCTCCTTCGCTCATCTTCATGATAATGTTGCGGGCACAGCAAGCCAGAAAACTTGTGCGAAAAATCAAAAGGTAGACCAACCCGATGACAAAAACAACACTCATGAAAATTCAATTGAACCCCAAAACGATCCAAAATCTGAACTTCAAAAATCAGCGTCAAGACCTCATAATCCAAACCCTCTTCCATCAACTCTAGGGTCTTCACTAAAAAGGAAAATAGGGATGGATCATAAACTTGATCTGAAATCGCTGCATCTGCAAGTGACACCAGATAAGTGGCATAGGCTAGTTTAAAAATATCCTCATTGATATTCTGAAAAACCTTGACCTCACGATAATCATCGATATAGGAGAGACCCTCATCAGCAATCTTGAGCATAAACTCGGCCAAAATTAAGGGTTGGATGACCGACTTTACCTTAGACCTGCTGGCATGTTTCACGAAAAACATCCGCTTGCCAGCCTTCTCCGTCATGATTTTAACCAGCTTATCCTCCTCACGAAAGGGCCGATTATACAAAACCAGCCCCCAAGAATCAATTGTTTTCATACTGTTCCATAAATTCTTTCAATCGTGTCATAGCTGTACGAATATTTTCCATACTGGCTGCATAGGAAATCCGTAGATAACCCTCTCCATATTGGCCAAAAGCGACACCTGGAATAAGAGCAACAGCTTTTTCCTGAGCAAACTTCTGCAAGAAACGGAAGGAATCTTGACCCTCAGCCACAGGAATCTTAGCAAAGATATAAAAGGCTCCCGTTGGCTTAATGATATGAAAGCCCATGGCTGTCATCTGTTCAATAATATAGTCCCTGCGGATGATATACTGTTCTTTCATCACTTGAGCATCATCCTTACCAACTGTAAGAGCTTCAATCGCAGCATACTGGGCATTGGTTGTCGCAGCTGTCACCAAGTACTGATGACTCTTAATAATCTGAGCCGTAAAGACTGCAGGCGCAAAGATTAAACCAATCCGCCAACCTGTCATAGCATGGGATTTAGACAAACCACTGATCACAATAGCCTGATCAGGCAAGTACTCGCCCAGCGACACATGCCCCTGCTCCGTATAGGTTAACTCCGAATATACCTCATCACAAATCACAAAAATTTCATACTTTTTGAGAACCTCAGCGAGATCTTCAATTTCCTGACGAGAGTAGGTAATTCCAGTTGGGTTAGCAGGATAATTGAGAATAACAGCCTTAAGCTTATCACCCTCAGCTAAAATAGCTTCCTCTAACATCTCTGGCGTCAATACAAAGTCATTGGCCCGAGTGTCAATTTCCACAACTTCAGCTCCCACCAGGTTAATGATTGGCTCATAACCTGGATAAGCTGGTGCAGGTAATAGTACCTTATCCCCAGGCTCCAAAATCGCCGTCAGAGTCGCTGACAGAGCCTCTGTCGCTCCGATGGTTACCAGAATTTCATTATCTGGATTGTAGTGGAGGTTGTACTTTTCTTGGACGAAATCAGCCGCTGCTTGGCGCAATTCAACCAAACCAGCCATTCCAGTATAGTAACTCTTATTAGCATCAATAGCAGCCTTGGCAGCCTCTTTGACATGGTCAGGTGTTGTAAAATCAGGCTCACCTAGAGTCAGTTTGATAATGCCAGGAATTGAAGAAATCGACTGGTCAAACTGCCGAATCATAGACACCTCAATTTTATTTAAATTTGGATTAAACCGATCGATTAACGCCATACACACACCTCGTAAATTTAATAGTCCCATTATACCAAAAAAGTTTAAGTATGGGAAATTTTCATGCAATTCAGAAATCTCTCTGAAACACCCGCAAAATAAGTAATAAAAAAGCTAGGCCAAACAACCTAGCTCATAAACTATTCAGGTCTCACAAAAGTAAATAGAGGAGACAATGGACGTTTTTCATGAATCCGTGTAATAGCCTCTGCTAACAAATTAGCAATTGAAATCTGATCAATCTTATCGATTAAACGCTCTTCAGGCATGTAAATGGTATCCAGAACCACCAACTTCTTAATCGCAGACTTTTCAATATTCTCCATAGCTGGTCCTGAAAGAACTGGGTGAGTACAAGAGGCATAAACTTCAACAGCCCCAGCCTCAGCAAGAGCATCTGCCGCATGACAAATCGTACCAGCTGTATCAATCATATCATCAATGAGAATACAGGTTTTTCCAGCAACAGTTCCAATGATATTCATAACCTCTGAAGTATTCATCTTATCCACTGAACGACGCTTATCAATAATCGCAATCGGAGTCTTGAGGAATTGGGCTAATTTACGAGCACGAGTCACCCCACCATGGTCAGGACTAACAACAACATAATCATCTCCGACCATACCTCGACGAACAAAATATTCTGCAATCAAAGGAGCACCCAAAAGATGATCAACTGGAATATCAAAGAAACCTTGAATCTGAGCCGCATGCAAATCAACAGTCAACAAACGATCTACACCAGCCACTTCAAGCATGTTAGCTACCAATTTGGAAGTAATTGGCTCACGAGCTCTTGCCTTACGATCCTGACGAGCATACCCATAATAAGGCATAACAACACTGATTGTTTCAGCACTAGCCCTCTTCAAAGCATCAACCATAATCAAAATCTCCATCAAATTATCGTTGACGGGTGAACTGGTTGATTGCAAAATAAAAACATGGTGACCGCGGATAGATTCTTCAATATTAACTTGAATCTCCCCATCAGAAAACTCCCTTACAGAAGATTTTCCAACTTCTATTCCCATGATATTTGCAACTTTATTTGCTAATTCCTTATTTGACGACAAGGCAAATAACTTTAAATCAGAATGAGACATGACTTCCTCCGTAAAAATTTCTCACAACACTATTTTAACCTTTTTCAAACTAATTATCAACGAATATAAAATAGAAAGGCTCTATAATTTCTGTAGTGGGTAGCTCCCCTGCAGAGATTATGGAGCCTTTTTGAATGTAGAAAAAAAGTCCCATATGACCTATAATGAAAAGCG
>NZ_JBHRZV010000009.1:0-22878 GCF_042649745.1 Streptococcus caprae
CAGTAGTAGATGGTGGAAATTGGGGCAGGGATGCCTTTAGCCATGACCATC
Source organism: Streptococcus caprae (assembly GCF_042649745.1). NCBI lineage: Bacteria > Bacillati > Bacillota > Bacilli > Lactobacillales > Streptococcaceae > Streptococcus > Streptococcus caprae. Next base: position 52 of record NZ_JBHRZV010000009.1, read on the forward strand.
ATTTCAGGCGAATATTTCTGTTCCCAGTAGTGGACAATACGCTCTTTCAACTCCTTGGTTAAAGTCACAGGTCGAACAGATTTTGATTTATTTTCCTCGTAAATAGCTTGCGCTGCATCAGCCCGATAGACCCTCTCAAACTTTCCTTTACGCACTTGTTGCCTAACGAGTCCTCGTTTGATTTCGTTGTTAATCGTTTGCGGGGCTTTTCCAAGTAAAGCGGCAATCTGACGATGACTGATTCCTTCAGATTTCCATCGTTCAATCAAACGACGTTCTGTTAGTGTTAAATGTTTGCCTTTTGTAGTATAATGGTTTTGCATCTCAGAGTTCCTTTTAATGTGTTTGTGGTGAACTACATTATATCTCTCTGGGATGTTTTTTCATACTCTCAACTGGCTAACTTCATTTTAGAACTTTCAATTTTTTATTTTACTATGGTTTTTGTTGCAAATAGGTCTGAGAGTTTTCTTTTAAGGTTAATTTTGATATAATTTGAGGATAAGAAATCTTATAAAAGGGGAGAAGATGTTTTAATCTTCTCCTCCAAAGAGGTAAATCATGAAGAAAATTTTAATTGTTGACGATGAAAAGCCAATTTCTGATATTATAAAGTTTAATCTCAGTAAAGAAGGTTATGAAACCTTTACAGCCTTTGATGGTCGTGAAGCTCTGACTATTTTTGAAGAAGAGCAGCCTGATTTAGTAATACTTGATTTGATGCTACCTGAACTTGACGGTCTTGAAGTAGCCAAGGAAATTCGCAAAACTCACCGTACCCCAATCATCATGCTATCTGCCAAAGACAGTGAATTTGATAAAGTAATCGGATTGGAGATTGGTGCGGATGATTATGTCACCAAGCCTTTCTCAAATCGTGAACTCCTAGCCCGGGTTAAAGCCCATCTTCGTCGAACTGAGACGATTGAAAATGCAGTGGCTGAGGAAAATGCAAAAGGCAATACAGCAAGCATCCGCATTGGTGAACTAGAAATTCTTCCAGATGCTTATATTGCTGAAAAACGAGGTCAAGAAGTTGAATTGACCCACCGTGAGTTCGAACTTTTGCATCACTTGGCAACTCATATTGGCCAAGTGATGACCCGTGAAAACTTGCTGGAAACCGTTTGGGGTTATGATTATTTTGGTGATGTACGGACTGTTGATGTGACGATTCGTCGCCTCCGTGAAAAAATTGAAGATCAACCAAGCCGGCCAGAATATATTTTGACACGACGTGGAGTTGGTTACTTTATGAAAGCACATGATTAGTATTCTAAAAAATATCGACCTATTTGAATTGAGCCTTCTCATCATGTTGGCCCTAGTTTCACTTTACTTCCTCTATTTAGCTTTAAAGGACTATCGTCAAGTCATAGCCGTTAAGCAAATGAATGAAAAAATCAGTTCCATCATAAACGGAGATTACCAGGATGATTTGGTGATCAAATCCAGTCGGGATTTGGTTGAGCTGACGGATCACCTTAATGAACTTTCCGATCAGGTCCAGGTGACACAGGAAATTCTCTCTCAAGAAAAAAATCGTTTGGCTTCTATCTTGGCTTATATGACGGATGGCGTCATTGCAACAGACCGTGGTGGTCATATCATCATGATCAATGAGACCGCGACTCGATTTCTAGGCATCAAGGAAGAAGACGCTCTTGAGATGACCATTCAGGATATCTTGGGAAGTGATTACAACTACACCTATCATGATTTGGTTTCGAAAACACCAGAGTTGACCCTTTACCGGAGGAATGAATACGATGAATTCATTACCTTACGCGTACGATTTGCGCTTAACAGGCGTGAAAGTGGTTTTATTTCAGGGTTGGTAGCTGTTTTACATGATAATACAGAGCAGGAGAAAGAAGAGCGTGAGCGTCGACTTTTCGTTTCCAATGTCAGTCACGAATTGCGGACGCCGTTGACATCGGTAAAATCCTATCTAGAAGCTCTTGATGAAGGAGCTCTTAAAGAAGAAGTTGCACAGGATTTCATTAAGGTGTCATTAAATGAGACCAACCGCATGATGCGGATGATTACTGACCTTCTTAATCTCTCACGAATTGATAATCAAACAACACAACTCAATGTTGAATTGACCAATTTTACTGCCTTTATGACCTTTATTCTGAACCGTTTTGATCAGATTAAAAATCAGAATACAATCGGTGGGTCAGAAAAGTCTTATGAAATTGTCCGCGTTTATCCTCTGAAGTCTGTCTGGATTGAGATTGATAATGATAAAATGACGCAGGTTATTGACAATATTCTCAATAACGCGATTAAGTACTCACCAGATGGCGGTAAGATTACCGTTTCTATGAAAACGACTAATAATCAGTTGATTGTGTCTATTTCTGATGAAGGATTGGGGATTCCTAAAAAGGATTTGCCATTGATTTTTGACCGATTTTATCGTGTGGACAAGGCTAGAAGTCGTGCGCAAGGTGGTTCTGGTCTTGGACTTAGTATTGCTAAAGAAATTATCAAACAGCATAATGGCTTTATCTGGGCTAAGAGTGAGTACGGCAAGGGTTCGACTTTTACTATCGTTTTGCCTTATGATAAGGATGCTATAGCGGTAGACGAATGGGATGATACTGATGAGATCATCGATATTGATGAGTGGACAGAAGGGGACAATGCATGACCGACAGCGGTTTTAAATACAGTATTTTAGCATCGGGCTCTACAGGAAATGCTTTTTATCTGGAGACGGCGCAGAAGAAAATTTTGGTCGATGCAGGATTGACTGGTAAGAAAATTACCAGTCTTTTAGCTGAAATTGATCGCCGTCCGGAGGACCTAGATGCGATTTTGGTAACGCATGAGCATAGTGACCATATCCAGGGTGTCGGTGTACTTGCACGCAAATACCATCTTGATGTCTATGCCAATGCATTAACCTGGCAGGCTATGGAGGGAAAACTTGGAAAACTCGATGTGGCTCAAAAACATATTTTCGAGCGTGGAAAGATGTTGACCTTTGGAGATATTGACATCGAATCCTTTGGTGTCAGTCACGATGCAGCAGATCCCCAGTTCTATCGGTTTATGAAGGACGGTAAGTCCTTTGTCATGTTAACCGATACAGGTTATGTTAGTGATCGGATGTCGGGGCTCATTGAAAATGCGGACGGCTACCTGATTGAATCTAACCATGATATCGAAATCTTACGTTCAGGCGCTTATCCATGGAGTCTCAAGCAACGGATACTGTCAGACAAGGGGCATTTATCTAATGAAGACGGAGCCTTGACCATGATTCGGTCGATGGGGAATAACACCAAGAAAATTCACCTGGGTCACCTCAGTAAGGAAAATAACATCGTTGAACTGGCTCATATGACCATGAAAAATAATCTCCTTCAGGCAGATATAAATGTCGGTGAAGAAGTTGTGCTCTATGATACCTCACCCGATAGTGCTTCCCCTCTTTTGGACATCTAACTCTACAAAGGTTAGAGTGTAGAAGGGGCATACAAGCTTATGCTATTCCTGCTAAAACGATAGTTTACTAAATTCTCATAAACCACTTGCTACTTTTTGAAATTTTAAGTCATTGATAGCTTGTGGTCGATTAGGATATCAGATACTAAAATATAGGGTCCTTCCAGAAAATACTTGGAAGGATTTTTTTGTGGTCTATGCAAGATTCTATGATACAATAAGGTCATGACATCACAAGAATCTACACTTAACAAATACTATTCCAAAATCCAAGAAACGGTTCGTCAAGAATATGCGAGTTTAAATCGTCGAACGCTTCGAGAACCTGAGATTATTTTTATTGGTGATTCCATTATTCACCTATTCCCAATTGAAGAGTTATTGGTCAGCCGTAAAGTGATAGCTAATCGAGGGATTTCAGCCTATACAACGCGGGATTTACTGACTTATTTAGATATTCACGTGTTTGGTCAAGCAGTGGAAGAGGTTTTCATTCTAATCGGAACCAATGATATTGGGATGGGAATTCCTACAACTGAAACTCTCGCTAACCTATCTCAGATTATTACTCAGTTACAGAAAGACTATCCTAGCATAATGGTTAAATTGCTGTCTATTTTGCCAATAAACCAGGAACAACAATTTTCAGAAACAGTTGGTTTACGAACAAATCAAGCCATAGCAGAGCTCAATCAAGCCTATGCTCATTTACTGACGAGATTTGAGCTTGTTGAGCTATTACCTGTTCCTATGGGGCTTGTAGACGAAATTGGCCAATTAAAGTTGGAAGTTACTAAAGACGGCCTTCACCTTAATCAGGCGGGCTATCAGATATTAGCAAGAGATATTCAGACCCAACTTACCTAATGCCATAGGATAGTATCGGTTTTTCCCAGTATAGTAGCAGATATTTCAGGAGGAACCATGCTATCCTAAATAAGGAGGACAACAATGACAATTAAAGTAGTAGCGTGTGATCTTGATGGAACGTTTTTAAATGAACAAGGGAGTTATGATCGAACTCGTTTTGAGCGTGTTTTGGCTTGTCTAGAACAAAAAGATATTCGTTTTGTTGTTGCTTCTGGTAATAACATGAAGCGCATCAAATTGATTTTTGATGGACTGGTAGACAGGCTGTCCTACGTTGCTGAAAATGGAGCCTATGTCTTAGAAAATAATCAACCATTGATTCGACAACACATGAATCAGTCAGATATTCAGGATTTCTTGGCCTATTTTCAAGGACGTCATCGTGATTACCGTGTGATGATTTCTACAGGTAGTGGTTCCTATATGCTTGAGGGGATAAATATGGCGAATGCCTTCCACATGATTGAGGAAGAGCAGATGAAACTATTTTTATCTGGTATTCGCTTTATTGAGGATTTTAGTCAACTACCTCAGGGCGAAGAAATCTTAAAGGTGACCATGCTCTTGCCGGTTGATCAGTGCAATCAAATTTGTCAGGAATTTAATCAAGCATTTGAGGGACGTTTGACAGCCGTAACGAGTGGTTTTGGAGCCATAGATATTATCACAACAGGGATTCATAAGGCCTGGGGCTTGCAAATATTGTTGGAAAAGTGGGGAGTTACTTCCGAACAGGTTATGGCTTTTGGCGATGGAGAAAATGATATTGAAATGTTGAAACTAGCTAAACTCTCCTATGCTATGGACAATGCTCCACAGACCGTAAAGTCAGTGGCTCGTTACTTAGCCCCTCATCATCGTGACGAGGGAGTTTTGAGGGTGCTTGAAGACAAGTTTTTATCTTGATGAGGCTTGTTATGGCAAAATATGCGAACAAAAAATTAGAAAATAGTAAATTAGTTTGGCTATTTTAAGATTATTGCCCATTGTGCTAGTCTGACTGTTGAAAAGAATTGCACTAGAAAGCAGCTTGAGTGATCTGATACTTAGGCTGTTTTATTATGTAGAATTTAAATCTAAAGTTTTAGAAGTAAATCTTAGCATCAAAACTAAAAGTCAGCTAAACACTAGCATAACAGCCTGTTTCAAACAAGATAAATTTAAAAAGATGTACAGTCAGTTACTATAAACTCCTCCATAAATCTTATGATCACCATGCACGTAACCAAATGAAATGGTTCATGTAAACTTAAAATATAAAAACAGTTCAAAAAATTAAAATAATAATGTCAGAATTTAAAAAATATGATATAATATTTCGAAAGATTTGATTCTGTCAATATAATTTTTTGGAGAATGTATGAAGAAACGTTTATATTTGATGAAACATGGTCAGACCTTGTTTAACCAACTGGGGAGGATTCAGGGCTGGTGTGATTCTCCTTTAACATCTTTAGGGAGGGAGCAGGCATTGCTAGCTCGACATTTCTTTAAAGACGAAGGCATCAAGTTTGATCGGTATTATAGCTCAAGCTCAGAAAGATGCTGTGAGACCATGCAAATTGCAACGGGACAGACTTCCTTCATACGCTTAAAGGGGCTTAAGGATTGGAATTTTGGTCGAATGGAAGGCCAACAAGAATGTCTTTTTCCTAATCGAAATTCGATATATGAATCATTTGATGATTTCTATCTTCAATTTGATGGGGAAAGTGAAGGTCAATTTCGGTCTCGGATTTCGAGGACCATTCGGTCGATTATTGATGAGTTGGATAATGGGGAAACGGCGCTTGCCATTACCAATACAGGCGTCATTATTCAGTTGCTCAAATACCTCAAGCTTGAACAATATTTAGACCACACTTTTAGTCATGCGACGATTTTTGAATTTATTATAGGTGAAGAAGAGTATAAGCTTGCCCGTATCCTAGATATTGAGAATAACGTTCTGACAAACCGATTATAGTATCAGTTATCCGAAGAATTCTATCAGTTCTTCGGGTTTTCTTATGCTATAATGGAAGTATCAAATTTGAAAGAGGTTTCAAGATGACTGATTACAAACCATTTCCTGATGAATTTCTCTGGGGCGGAGCTACCGCTGCGAACCAATGTGAAGGGGCCTACGATGTCGATGGTCGTGGCCTAGCCAACGTTGATGTGGTGCCAATTGGCGAAGACCGTTTCCCAATCATTGCTGGTAAGAAGAAGATGTTTGACTTTGAAGATGGCTATTTCTACCCAGCCAAAGAGTCTATTGATTTTTACAATCACTACAAGGAAGATATTGCCCTTCTTGGTGAAATGGGCTTTAAAACCTACCGGATGTCCATTGCCTGGTCACGGATTTTCCCTAAAGGAGACGAATTAGTTCCAAACGAAGCAGGGCTTCAATTCTACGAAAATGTCTTCAAGGAATGTCGCAAGCATGGGATTGAACCATTGGTAACCATCACGCACTTTGACTGCCCGATGTATTTGATTGAGGAATACGGTGGTTGGCGTAATCGCAAGCTGATCGAGTTCTACGAGCGTCTCGTCACTGTCCTCTTTACCCGTTTCAAGGGCTTGGTGAAATACTGGTTAACCTTTAACGAAATCAACATGATTCTCCATGCGCCGTTTATGGGAGCAGGACTCTACTTTGAAGAGGGTGAAAATGTAGAACAGGTTAAATACCAGGCTGCCCACCATGAATTGGTTGCGTCAGCGATTGCTACTAAGGTTGCCCATGAGATTGACCCTGAAAACAAGGTCGGTTGTATGTTGGCTGCAGGGCAATACTATCCAAATACAGCCCATCCAGCTGACTACTGGGCTGCCATGTCTGAGGACCGTGAAAATTATTTCTTCATCGATGTTCAAGCGCGTGGGGAGTATCCTAACTATGCCAAGAAGAAATTTGAACGCCTTGGCTTGGATATTGAGATGACCGAAGAAGACCTCAAGGTTCTTAAAGAACATACGGTCGACTTTGTTTCCTTCTCATACTACTCAAGTCGTGTGGCATCAGGTGACCCTGCGGTTAATGAAAAGACAGCTGGAAATATCTTTGCGTCACTCAAAAACCCATATCTTGAGGCATCTGAATGGGGCTGGCAAATCGATCCACTCGGTCTTCGCATTACGCTGAATACAATCTGGGATCGTTATCAAAAACCAATGTTTATTGTTGAAAATGGTCTTGGTGCTGTTGACACGCCTGATGAGAATGGGTATGTGGAAGATGACTACCGCATTGACTACCTCCGTGAGCATGTTAAAGCTATGAATGCCACCATCAACGAGGATGGTGTTGAACTCTTGGGTTACACCACTTGGGGCTGTATCGACCTGGTTTCTGCAGGCACTGGTGAGATGAAGAAACGTTATGGCTTCATCTACGTTGACCGTGACAACGATGGTAATGGTACCCTCAAACGCAGCAAGAAAAAATCCTTCGACTGGTACAAGAAAGTTATCGCCTCAAACGGGACTGATATTGACTAACAAACTCTGAAACAGGTGACAAAAGGTCGCCTGTTTTTAGGTGTTTACTCAGCCAAATGACAGTATTTAGTGTATAATGGTAGACATTGATACTCTCTCAAATTCAAAACTATACAGCGGTAGATATTTTGGAGCGCACATCTGTCTTGTTTTTTGAAGTTTGGAATAGAAATCAGACCAAAAGAGTTTTGAGGAGATTGATGATGTCACTCAATTTGCCTCCATTTTCTGGTTTCACAGATTCTGATTTTTGAAAAGAGTATAATCTTAAGAAAGTTATGGTTTTATGCATTTAAATAAAAAAATCTTGGGCTATATTGTTCTAACAGTTGCACTTTGCTATGGGGTTATTGCCTACTGGTCAACGGGAGCAGGTCTATTAAATACAATCTATACGGCTACTTTGCCTTTCATCATGGGTGCTGGGATAGCCTATATTGTTAACATTGTCATGAGTGGCTACGAAAAAATAATGACCATGTTCATTAAGTGGAAGGTCTTTGATAAGTTTAAAAGACCCTTATCACTTTTCTTAGCTTACTTTACCTTTGTGTTGGTAGTCTTCATGATTTTTAACATTGTCTTACCTGATTTGATATCTAGTATCCAGTCGCTCCTCAGCTTTGACCCATCTGTTATTCAAGACTGGTTAAAAGACCTTCAGGACAATAAATTGGTGGCTAAAGCCTTGGAATATATGGGTGGCGATAGTCAGATTGTTTCCACACTGACATCGTATGGCCAACAGATTCTCAAACAAATTCTATCGACTTTGACTGGTGTTTTGACTTCGGTTTCCTCTATCGCATCTACCCTACTCAATGTTTTTGTGAGTGTTATTTTCTCTATTTATGTTTTGGCTAGTAAAGAAGATTTAGGCCGTCAGTGTCGCTTGTTAATTGATACCTATACAGGTCATTTTGCCGAGAAAATTTATTATGTGGTTAATGTTTTGCATAAACGATTCCATGGATTCTTTGTCGGTCAAACGCTTGAGGCTTGTATTCTCGGAACCCTCTGCTACATTGGCATGTTAATTTTCAATTTTTCCTATGCAGCAACTATCAGTGTCTTACTTGCCTTTACAGCTCTGATTCCAGTCGTCGGGGGTTATATTGGTGTTGTGGTTGGAGCAATTCTTATCATGACTCAGTCACCTATGCAGGCACTTTACTTTGTCATTTATGTTGTAGTCCTTCAGCAGTTTGAAGGGAATCTCATTTATCCTCGCGTTGTTGGTGGCTCGATTGGACTTCCTGCTATGTGGGTCTTGTTGTCCATCACGCTGGGCGGCGCCCTTGGCGGTATTCTTGGAATGTTAGTGGCGGTACCATTTGCGGCCAGTCTCTATCAGATTCTCAAGGATTATACCTATGAAAAAATAGCAGAGCAGGAGACTATTCCCGTTTCGGATAGTGATGATTCTATCAGTTAATATAGGAGAGCGGGATGAAAATCGGTAACTCGTCGAGTCCGATTGCCTCGCTTCTGAATTTTGGGCTCAGATTGACAGGGCCTCTTCTCAGACTGTTTGCCAGTGAGTATGTTAGCTTGGCTTCCCATTCAGCAGAGGTTTAGTAGTGATAAAGTGCTTAACGAATTGTTCAATAGATTTTCTAAGTCAGCAATTAGGGCTTTAAACCACTGCTTTGGTGAGTGATACTTTATAAAGTTTAAAGCTGGGTACTTTTGACCCGGCTTCTTTTTGCTTTCCTATTCTTGAATAAGACCATGAAAATGGTATAATAGTAACCAAGACGAGATAGTCTAACGAACGTTAACACAGTCTACCGAAATAAAGGTATGTTAGGACATAATTTAGTAGACTTTTAGATAGCCATAAAATACTGAAGGAGAATTCATGATTTTAATTACAGGAGCTAACGGCCAGCTTGGAACGGAAATGCGTCATCTTTTAGATGAGCGGGGAATTGACTACGTTGCAGCTGACGTGGCAGAAATGGATATTACAGATGCCGACAAGGTTGATGCTTTCTTTGCGGAAGTCAAACCAACGATTGTTTATCACTGTGCAGCCTACACAGCTGTCGATGCAGCAGAGGATGAGGGCAAGGAACTTAACTACGCTATTAATGTAACAGGGTCAGAAAATGTGGCCAAGGCTGCTGCCAAGTACGATGCTGTTTTGGTTTACATCTCAACTGACTATGTCTTCAACGGTGATAAGCCAGTTGGACAAGAGTGGGAAGTTGATGATGTTGCAGCTCCCCAAACTGAATATGGTCGCACTAAGCGTTTGGGTGAAGAAGCAGTTGAAAAATACGCTCCTAAATTCTACACGATTCGTACGGCTTGGGTATTTGGAAACTATGGTAAAAACTTTGTTTTTACCATGCGTAATCTAGCGGAGACACGTGATACCCTCGGTGTCGTTAATGACCAACATGGCCGTCCAACTTGGACCCGCACTTTGGCTGAGTTTATGACTTACCTCGTGGATAATGGACACGATTTTGGTTACTATCACCTTTCCAATGATGCCAGTGAAGATACAACCTGGTATGATTTTGCTAAGGAAATTTTAAAAGATAAGGATGTTACAGTAAATCCTGTGTCTTCAGACCAATTCCCAGCTAAGGCTAAACGTCCACTCAATTCAACCATGAGCCTGACAAAAGCAAAAGCAACAGGATTTGTGATTCCAACTTGGCAAGAAGCCTTAGCAGCATTTGACCAACAAGAGGTCAAATAGGCGAAGTTTGGGGTGACGGCAGTACTCCCAAAACTATAATGAAAGTAAAAAAGAAGTTTGACATCTTTGTTCAAGCTTCTTTTGTATTATCTGCTCTGCCATTTTTATAAAGATATTACTACCTTAATAACTAAAATCGAAAGCAAGCGTCTTCTAAACTCATGAGTATGTTGAAAACTAGGATTATGTCCAAGCATGTCTAAAAACCTCCAACCATGCTATAATAGAAGCATGAATGATACGATTAAACACAAATTGGAGCTCTTGCCAGATAGTCCCGGGTGCTACATTCACAAGAATGCAGGTGGCCAGATTATCTATGTCGGTAAGGCCAAAAATCTCAAGAATCGGGTGCGGTCCTATTTCCGGGGGAGCCACGACACCAAGACCGAGCTTTTAGTGTCTGAAATTGCGGACTTTGAGTACATCGTCACCGAGTCCAATATCGAAGCCCTGCTCCTTGAAATTAACCTCATCCAGGAAAACAAGCCCAAGTACAATATCAAGCTCAAGGATGACAAGTCCTATCCCTTTATCAAGCTGACCAAGGAGACTTACCCGCGTCTACTTATCACTCGTCAGGTTAAAAAGGACGGCGGGCTCTACTTTGGTCCCTATCCGGATTCCTATGCGGCTAATGAGATTAAGAAGCTTTTAGACCGGATTTTCCCCTTTAAAAAGTGCAAGAATCCGGCCAACAAGGTCTGCTTTTACTACCACATCGGCCAGTGCAATGCTCATACCATTTGTCAGACGGATCAGGCCTATTGGCATGGCTTAGTCGAAGATGTCAAGTCCATTCTTCATGGACGTGATGATAAGATTGTCAACGACCTTAAGAACAAAATGCAGGCCATGTCGCAGTCTCTAGAGTTTGAACGAGCAGCTGAGTACCGGGATATTCTCTCGGCCATTGATACCCTGCGGACCAAGCAGCGGGTCATGAACCAAGACCTCATGGACCGGGATATTTTTGGCTACTACGTCGAAAAGGGCTGGATGTGTGTGCAGGTCTTCTTTGTTCGCCAGGGCAAGCTCATTCAGCGCAAGGTCAATCTTTTTCCTTACTACAATGAGCCCGACGAAGACTTCCTAACCTTTATGGGGCAATTTTACCGAGAAAAGGAAAACTTTGTGCCCAAGGAAATCTTTATTCCCTCTGACATTGATGAAGCCTCTGTTAAAGCCTTGGTCGACACCAAGGTCATCAAGCCCCAGCGTGGGGAGAAGAAGCAACTGGTCAGCCTGGCGATCAAGAATGCCCGCGTCAGCCTGCAGCAGAAGTTTGATTTGCTGGAAAAAGACGTGTCCAAGACTCAGGGAGCTATTGAAAATCTGGGTACCTTGCTCGGCATCCCCAAACCCTACCGCATTGAGGCCTTTGACAACTCCAACATCATGGGGACCAGTCCGGTCTCAGCTATGGTGGTCTTTGAAAACGGTAAGCCCAAGAAATCGGACTACCGCAAGTACAAAATCCAGACCGTTGTCGGACCGGATGACTATGCTTCTATGCGAGAGGTCATCGAGCGACGCTATAGCAGAGCAGTCCGTGAGGGTGGTGTCCTGCCAGACCTCATCATCATCGATGGGGGTCAAGGCCAGGCCAATGCAGCGCGTGAGATACTGGATCAGCTAGGTCTGTCTATTCCCCTAGCAGGTCTTCAGAAAAATGACCGCCACCAGACCCACGAATTGCTCTTTGGCAATCCGCTGGAAGTAGTGGACCTGCCGAGACAATCCCAAGAGTTCTTTCTCCTCCACCGCATCCAAGACGAGGTGCACCGCTTTGCCATTACCTTCCATCGTCAAGTCCGCAGCAAGAACAGTTTTTCATCCCAACTAGACGGTATCGAAGGGCTGGGACCCAAACGCAAACAACTCCTCCTCAAACACTTCAAGAGTCTAACCGCCATCAAATCCGCAACCGTCGAAGAAATTTCAGCAGCAGGCGTGCCGGAGAAGGTGGCGGAAAGAGTAGTGGAGAAGATGGGACAGTTGGAGCAAACAAAATCCTCCTCTTCTCTCTAACCTCTCCCAATTTATGCTATAATAGTCTTATCAATTCCAGAGGAGTGCCTATGAAATTTTTAGAACTCAATAAAAAACGCCATGCTATCAAGCATTTTAATGATAAAAAAGTTGACTACAAGGACCTGCGAACAGCTATCGAAATAGCCCAACTTGCTCCATCTGCCCACAACATCCAGCCTTGGAAATTTGTGGTCGTTGAGGAGAAAAAGGTTGAGTTAGCTGGACTTGCCTATGGTGATAACAATGCCAACCAAATCAATACAGCCTCCTTTGCAGTCGTACTCTTTTCTGACACAGACTTGGAAAAACGAGCTCGTAAGATTGCCCGTGTTGGGGGAGCTAAAAACTTTTCAGAAGAGCAGTTGGAGAGACTCATGCAGTACTATCCAGCTGAATTTGCCCGCTACAGCGACCAGTACAAGAGTGATTACCTGGCCCTCAACGCTGGGCTCGTCATTATGAATTTTGTCTTGGCGCTGACGGACCAAGGTATCGCTTCAAATGTTTTGCTAGGTTTTGACCGTGACAAGGCTAATGATTTACTGGATATCGAAGGGCGCTTTCGCCCAGAAGTTGTGATTACAGTTGGTTATAGCGATGACAAGCCTGAGCCAAGCTACCGTCTACCTGTTGACGAGATTATCGAGCGTCGCTAGTTCTTAGCTCTGCTATGTTCACATAGCATTAAGGAGATATGCCATGTGGAAGAAAATGTGGAAACAAAAAAAGACCCTAGATCTAGCACTCTGTTATTTCATTGCGCCACTTGTTGCATCTATAATCACGGCTCTTCTAAGTGATGGGTAATGTGATGGGCAATCGTTGGCCTTTCGGATGCTGATTGGAGCCTTGATTTATTTCCTCTCTTACATGATTTGCCTATTTATTTAAACTTTGATAAAGGAGAAAAAACCTAACCATGACCATTGATTTTAAAGCAGAAGTTGACAAACGCCGCGAGGACATGATGGCTGATCTTTTCAGCCTCCTCGCCATTAATTCTGAGCGCGACGATAATCAAGCAGACGCTCAACACCCCTTCGGACCTGGACCAGTTAAGGCCCTTGAGAAGTTTTTGGAAATTGCAGAGCGCGATGGCTACGAGACTAGAAACGTCGATAACTACGCTGGCCACTTTACCTTCGGTGAAGGAGAAGAAGAACTGGGAATTTTTGCTCACATGGACGTCGTACCAGCTGGAAGCGGATGGAACACGGATCCCTACACTCCCGAAATCATCGATGGTAAGCTCTATGCGCGTGGGTCGTCTGATGACAAGGGCCCAGCCATGGCTTGTTACTATGGCCTAAAAGTCATCAAAGAACTTGGGCTTCCCGTGTCCAAACGTGTTCGTTTTGTCGTTGGGACAGACGAAGAGTCTGGATGGGGCGACATGGATTACTATTTTGAGCATGTTGGCCTGCCAGAGCCTGACTTTGGTTTCTCACCTGACGCCGAGTTCCCAATCATCAATGGTGAAAAAGGGAACATCACCGAGTATCTTCATTTTGGCAATGACAATGGCGGAACTTTTACCCTGCATAGCCTGACGGGAGGCTTGCGTGAGAACATGGTTCCTGAGTCTGCAACCGCAGTCTTCTCTGCTGATGTGACAGCCACAGATCTGCAAGCCAAACTCGATGCCTTTGCAGCCGAGTATGGCGTGACTGCTGAACTAGTTGACGAGTCAGGTCGCTTCACCCTTGCAGTTGTTGGTAAATCAGCCCATGGCGCTCACCCAGAAGCTGGTGTCAACGGGGCGACCTATCTGGCACGTTTCCTCAACCAATTTGACTTTGCGGGTTCAGCTAAAGCCTACCTTGCAGTCGCTTCAGATGTCCTTTTTGAAGACCATGCAGGTGAAAAACTGGGAGTTGCCTACACGGATGCTCGTATGGGTGCCTTGTCTATGAACGCTGGTGTCTTCAACTTTGATGAAAATTCAGCTGATAATACCATCGCTCTCAATTTCCGTTACCCACAAGGGACAGATGCTCCGACAATCAAGGCAGAACTGGAGAAATTAGCTGGTGTAGTTGCGGTGACCCTCTCTGAGCATGAACATACACCTCACTATGTTCCAATGGAAGACCCACTTGTATCAACCCTTCTCGATGTTTACGAGAAACACACAGGACTCCGTGGCCATGAACAGGTCATCGGTGGTGGTACCTTTGGTCGTCTCCTTAAGCGCGGTGTTGCCTACGGAGCTATGTTCCCAGGCTATACTGACACCATGCACCAGGCTAATGAATTCGCAGATGTTGAAGACCTCTACAAGGCGGCAGCAATCTATGCCGAAGCCATCTATGAGTTGATTAAATAACTTAAGCATCAAAAATAAGAGGCTGGGCAAAAAATTTCAGAAATAACAAATGGCTTAGGATAACGTTAGCAAAAAACGTTGATTCTAAGCCATTTAATGATTTTCAATTTTTATCAGAAAGGTAAAGTTCTGAACTTTTTACAACTTCTTATGTACTTTGAACAGATTAAAATTTTTTCAAAGTTTTTGGAAAACACTTCCATTAAGGAGATAACTGTGTTATACTTTTATCAGACTATGAAAGGAGATTTAAAATGAATAGTTTTACGGATAAGCAAAGAAAGTATTCTTTGCGTAAGTTGTCAGTTGGGGTGGCTTCAGTAGCCATTGCAACCTTCTTTTTGGGAGGTCAGGTGGTATCAGCTGATGAAGGAGTTGCATCGGAAACACCTGTTGCAACAACAACTGCACCAGCAACTGAAACTCCTGCTGCGACAGAACCTTCCAGTGCGGTAGTCAATATTGAAGAAAACTTTAATGAAGAAGTAACTGTTGTTAGTGAAGAATTAATTGATGGCAAGACAGCCAGCGATGTGGCAGCCGCAGATATTGAAGCTACCGTTTCTCAGCCAGTTGTTGAAGAAAGCAAAGCCCAAGTAGGTGATTTGGTGGCTGTTGAATCTAAGGTAGAAGAGCCAGTTGTGACTGCAAAAGAAGAAGGAAATAAGGTCACAGCTACTAGTGAAACTAAGGTTACTGTAACCTCTACCTACAAATCAGATGCCTCAGCACCTCTAGGTAAACAAGAACCAGTTATCAAAACTTATACAACTTCAGGAGTCTATGAAACACCTTCCGCTTACATTACCGAGAAAGAAACGGTGACTAAAGTAACTACAGTTGAAAATGTTAAGGTTGTTGAAACAACAGTTGTCTCTGAGGAAATTGCACCGACGGATATCGTTTTTGTGATTGATCGTTCAGGTTCAATGTCTGGTGCTATTGATAGTGTTGCTGAAAATCTTGCTACTTTTGTTGAAACGCTGAGTAAAAAAGGTGTAAAAGGTAGATATGGTTTAGCTACATTCAGTGATACAACTTATGACGAGAAAGACACCTATAGTCAATTCGGACCTTCTTATTTTACATCTGATGTAGCACTTATTCGCTCAGCTTTGGAAAATATTAAGTTGGATACGGGCGGTGATTTACCAGAAACACCAACTCCAGCTATTAATTTTGTTGCAAATTCATATGACTGGTCTAGTGACGGTTCCGTCAATAAATTTGTCATTTTAGTAACTGACGCGCTTGCTAAGGAAGATGAAACTAATGGGATTCCAACTCTTTCTAATATTGCTAAAGTGCTGAAAAATAAAGGAATTGATACTGCAATTATTGGGAGATCATCCGATCAAGATGAATATTCTGAGTTTGTAACTGCAACTGGAGGAGTGTATTTTGACATTAACTCAGATTATGAAAAATTGTTGACAGATGATGTTGCTACTTGGATTGTGGATTCTGTAGAGAATACTCGTTACTATACAGTTGTTACAGATGAATATACTCTAGTTGTAGAAATGGTGGCGGTTGAAAAACCTCAAGCAGTTGTTCCGGCTTCAGTTAAGCCTACTGAGTGTATAGCTGAAGCTAAACCAGCTGAATGTGCACCTGTTGCTAAGGCTGCTGCCCTACCAGCTACTGGAGAATCTTCAACTCTTGGTTTAACTAGTTTGGGTCTTATGACTGTAATGTCTGTGCTTGGACTATCTTTGAAAAAAAGAAAAAATTAAGTAGCTTTAGACTAAATTAAAAAGGCAAGCCCAATCTTGGATTTCCAAGATTGGACTTGCTTTTTATTTTATTTTGATGAATTCTCTAAACTTTCATTAACCCAGTCAATGAAGTTTTCAGAAGCATTACCAGTGATTTCGGCTTCAGTATGTCCATAGCCCCAAACCGTTGCAAAGTCAACATCCTCAATGCCGTAATTTTCGAGGGCAAGGGCAAGGTTTACCTCAGTAGACAAGGCGGTATCTCCTTGGTTGATACCGGTACGGATCCGCCAGTAGCTTGCGACGTTTGAACTATTGGCACCATCAGAGGTAGAAGCCAGGTAGTAAAGTGGCGAGTACATGTTAATTCGAGTGGTCAAATCAGTTCCTAGACTATCTGTTGTCTCCAAGTCTGTTGCAAAGTCGTCCTCGTAGTCGGTTCCTTTGGCAGCTTCAGCCACATAAGAGTCCCAGTGAATGCTGGTTCCATCAACACCGAAGAGTTGGTTTTCACCTTGAGATTTATCAAGGGCATCGAAGGCTGCCAAGGCTTTAGAGGCAGGTTTGAGGTACTTGACGAAGTCTGCCACACTTGTAATGGTAGCTGTGTTTGTTTTTTCGTCGTAGGTTACCCATTCTGACTCAGCATTCAGGGCATCGATGTATTCTTGAGCAGAATTATAGGTACCTGTCAGGTCAAGAGATGAAGTTGTTTCAGTCCGTTGAATATTGTCCACATCCTCGATTGAAGTGGTTGCTTCCTCACTTGATTCAGTTCCAGAAGGGGCACCACTTGGTGCTTGACCTGATGGAGCGCCGCTTGGTGCCTGACCAGAAGGTCCAGCTCCACCCATTAAGGAAGAAATATCGATTTTGCTCATCAGTTCCTTGATTTGGTCTTCTGAGTAAGTTGAAATCTGGCTAGCATCCATATCCAGTCCTGCAGCATCAATTAATTCTTGTAATTTCGTAGAGTCAATAGATGATAGCAAGCCAGAAATATTCATGCCACCAGAAGGCATGCCGCCTCCCATCATTCCACCGCCAGAAGAAGTTGACGAACCATCATACGGGAAGGTCGTATTAGCCAAGAAGGTGTTCAGCGAGCTTTCAATGGTCTCCTTGATATAGTCGTAGTAAGAACCTGCTTGGTAAATGCCGGTATCTGATTTTTCAAGTTTCAAGGTATTGCCATCGCTATCCTTGAGGCCGAGGCTATTAATGTATTCAGCATAGGCTTCTGCCAATCCATCAGAAATGGTTTGTTCGTCTTCTGATAAATCAGTACGAGAAGAGCCAAGGTTCCACTCGTAGGCCATATCAGCAGTATCCAAACTTGTTACTGGACACCAAGCCATAACACCTGCAACAGCATCAGAGACACCAGTAACTGCGCCGATTTCAGTCAAATAGTCATCGTAAAGGGCTGAGTCACCAGATGAGCCGATGATAGCAGATTGAGCACCTCCACCAGACATACCATAAACGAAAATAGAATCTGTTGAACCTGCGATTTCATCTGCAGTGTAACGGATGTAGCGAATGGCAGCCTTAGCATCTGTTACACCACCAGGTGCCCCAGAATCGCGACCACGAAGACCAGCAGAGACATAGATGAACCCTTCGTTAGTGTAGGTTGCTGCATCTGATGAGTAAGCTGTCAGAGCAGACATGGCAGAGTATCCAGGTGTGTTGATTGGGATGACGATTGGAGCAGACTCAGCCGTATAATTACCAACGGTTCCTTTAGGGTTAACTTCACAAGTATAGGTACCGTCACCATTATCTTTAGCCGTCATGTAGGCTTCTGGAACAAAGATGGAGAGAGTTTGTTGGTCTGCATCTGTTGGTGTCGCTGCATAGGAAATCCCGATTTGGTAGTAGACCTTATCGTCGGCATTATAGAGCCATTTGGTGTTATCGACCTTATCGAGGGTTGTTGTCACATCTCCAGTTGAGAGCTTAGATGTTTGAACAGTTGTCGTTTCCTTAGTAGAAGACGAATCCTTAGATGTTGTAGAGCAAGCTGTCAAGATAACAGCAGAAGCAAGCAAGGCCGCACTGGCCGTAAAAATCCATTTCTTTTTAGACATGGGTTCCTCCTAAATTTACTTGCACTCAGTTTATCAAAATTTCCTTAAAGCAAACTGAAATAGAGTTTTCGATATAAGAAAACTCTATTTTCCTAGACAGAACTGACTGAAGAGTTGGGTGATGAGCTCATCAGGTGCAGCATCACCTGTGATTTCACCAAGGATTTCCCAGGTCCTAGTCATGTCAACTTGTAGTAAATCAACTGGCATGCCCAGTTCAAGTCCTTCATTTACAGCTTTGAGGCTGGCAACGGCCTGTTCAATTAGTGAAATATGGCGGGCGTTAGACAGGTAGGTTGCATCTTGTTCAACCAATCCAGCATTATCAAAAAAGAGCTGATTGATGCGGTCCTCGATTTGGTCAATGTTGCGATTTTCAAGGACTGAAATAGCAATGCTGTCGTCAGGAAGCTGGTCTCGCTCAATCTGTTCAGGCAGGTCAGTCTTATTGAGCAAAATGATACGGTTGCTGGTCTCACTGAGTTCGAGGAGTGAACGATCTTGTTCCGTTAGAGGCTCTGAAGCGTTGAGGACCAGGAGGACCAGGTCAGCTTCACTAAGCGCCTTGCGGGAGCGTTCGACACCGATTTTTTCAACAACATCATCCGTCTCGCGGATACCTGCTGTATCAACCAGTTTGAGGGGAACACCCTTGATGTTGACGTATTCTTCAATGACGTCACGGGTGGTTCCAGCGATGTCAGTGACGATGGCCTTGTCTTCTCTGAGGAGATTATTAAGGAGACTAGATTTACCAACATTGGGACGACCGATGATAGCAGTAGATAAGCCTTCGCGTAGGATTTTACCACGTTTGGCAGTCCGAAGAAGGTTTTCCAACAAGGTTTGAAACTCAGCAGTCTTTTCCCTCAGGAGAGCTGTGGTCATCTCCTCCACGTCATCGTATTCGGGATAGTCGATATTGACTTCGACCTGGGCCAGGGTATTGAGAATTTCCTGACGGGTGTTGTTGATAAGGGTTGAGAGGGAGCCGTCCAGCTGTTGGATAGCGATGTCCATGGCCTTGTCAGTCTTAGCCCGGATAAGGTCCATGACAGCCTCGGCCTGTGTCAGGTCCATCCGTCCATTGAGGAAGGCACGTTTGGTAAACTCACCAGGCTCTGCCATTCTCGCCCCCTGACGAATGAGAAGTTGGAGAATTTCATTGGTGACAGCAAGGCCCCCATGAGTGTTAATCTCGATCACATCCTCGCGCGTGAAAGTTCGTGGTGCTTTAAGGACAGAGACCATGACCTCATCGAGAATATGACCGTTTGTAGGGTCAACAATATGCCCATAGTTGATGGTGTGGCTGGTTGTATTCTCCAAATCCTTGCCTTTGAAGACACGGTTGGCAATAGCAAAGCTCTCAGAGCCTGAGAGGCGAACAATCCCAATTGCACCCTCACCGAGTGGAGTTGAGATAGCAGTAATGGTATCAAAATCTTTGGTAATCATGATGATTCCTTTCAGATGAAAAGTTTTTAAAAAATAGAGTCTTTCCTTAAAAAATTAAAGAATATATCAAATTTCAGTATAAGTTTTTCTTAAAAATTCCTTTGTTAACAACTTTATATCGTTTGTTTAAAATTGAGCGACAATTTCAAGATTATCGAAAGGTTTAGTTGCTTTATTTGAAAAAACTTAGTATAGTAGAACTAAGTAATGAAAATAATTAAAAGTTAGGCTCGTTTAATTAAGTTTTAGGTTAATAAGGAAGAAAAACGTCATGTATTTTATGCGACATCAGCTAACTCGTCCCAAATGGCGGATGATTAAGCGAAAAAAATTCTTTATGTATACATGTGCGCTGGTGTTGGCTTTTACCCATCTTTCTCAGGGAGGAGTCGCTGTAAAAGCTTACGATTTATCAGACGCCACCTCTATTATAGCAGAAGATGGAAGTGATGCGATAGACAAAGTTTCTGAGGTTTTGAAAGATACGACTATAGTAGATTTAGTCGTCAACGTAGAAGGAACCGCTGATGTTGAGAGTCGTGAGATAACAGATTCAGTCGTAACTACTGAGACATCAACAAGCTCTGACTCTACAACAGAAGCTTCAACAGGAGTCGTAACTGAACTCACCCTTACAAGTGAATTAGAAGAAATAAACTCTACGAGCTCTGCTATGGCTGATAAGACAACAGTTTCTTCAGCAGATAGCTCTACATCAGGAATTGAGTCAGAAATCACAGAACCAGCCATTGATTACTCTACGGTTGACCTCTCTACTTTACCGAATCTCTTGGTCTATATACCGACAGAGGGGGCGACGGTGCTTTCTGGCTATGCTCCGATAGCTGGTATGACCGTTGACGTTACGAGTCAAGGAGAAACCTACACAACTACGGCGAATGACGATCGGACTTTCCAAGTAACTCTTGCGCCGGTTAAAGTTGGAGAAACAATCAATGTTTTAGCTTCAGGGGATTACAGTGGTCGTGTCATTTCCTATACAGTTGATATCAATCCTGTTGAAGCACCAAAGCCTATTGAAACAATTGTGGATTGGGTGCCAGAAAACGCAGGTAAGACGACGATTGTCTACAGTGTCCCAGATAGTAGTGGTGACCGAATCGTTGACCAGTTTATCCTTGATACAACTGACAAATATATCGGAGATGAGTACGATTATACTAGTTATCGTCAAGATACTTTGGTTTCAAATGATCTGACCTATAAGCTAGTTAAAACAGATGGCAAAGAGACTGGGAAATTAATCGGTAGTGATCAGACGATTACCTATTACTATGAGCCGCTGATTGGAGGCGATGTTTCAGTCGTATTCCAAGATGAGGCTGGAAATGTTTTACAAGAATCCATTAAGGTAAGAACTTCTGCCCAGGTTGGTGAAACTTATGATTCATCATCCTCTATTGCACCAACTTTGACTATAGATGGTAAAACTTATACCTTAGTCAATCAGGTGGGACAAGTATCAGGCCGAGTGACTGAACAAAATCAAGTTCTGACCCTAATCTATGCAGTACAAACTTCAGAGAGTACTGAAACTAATATCAATCCTAGTGATCCTGGCAAAGAGAATCCAACGTCAATAAATGCAGTGAATACAGAGGAAGTTGTAACTGCGGTTGTAGCGACTGCTAATCAGTCTGATTTAGTGAGTGAATTTGTTGAAGATGATTATATTTCAAGTAACCAAAAAACTGCAACACTCGAATCTTTAAGTCAGACGGCAACAAATTCTGACCAGGCTGTTGACTCAACCTATTTCCGAGATTATGTTGAGTCGGTTAGCAGTGCTCAGACTGATACAACTAATTCAAATAATCCATTAAATAATGTTGGGATAACAGAGCCGGGAGCCAGTCTGTCGAATGACGGGAATATTATGATTGTTCTACCGAAGAGAGCAAGTAATCTTGTGTTTAGTTTTGTAGATAGTAGCGGTGATTTAGTTCAAGTAACCTTGACCCAATCGCAAGACCATCAGTGGACAAGTGACAATTCAATTTTTAAAATTGATCAAGACAATAAGCAGGCTATTGTATCACCAACTGATTTGGGGACAACCACTTTATCTGCTCAATCCAACTTAGCCAATGGTGAGACCTTATCCCAAGTCCAATTTTCCATTGTATTGATTCCGGAAAAACCTATAATAGAAGCGACGAAAGGTGCTTTAGTTGTTCATCTTAACAAAGATGCAGTTAAATCTAAAATTCGTTATAAAAATACGGCGGGAAAAAAGATTACCGTAAATTTTGAAAAGTCAAGTGATGGTGTATGGGAATCGGATGATTTGAATTTCTTCATTTCACAGGAAAGTGGTACTATCTTGATTCCTAATGCTCTGCTAGCATCTGGTTCTCAAGTTGAAGCTACCTTGACAGATAAGCATGGGACGGAGTCTTATGCAGCTATCTACTATTTGAAAAAGAATTCAGATGATTTGATTCTATCTATAGAAGAACTGGTACCAAATGTTGAGGAAGTGATGACAATAGTAACAACCTTAACCACATAGAGCTATTAAAGAAGGTCAATCGGCCTTCTTTTTCGGGCTCTTTGTCAACTGTAGTGGGTTGACCAATTTAACACCGAGAGAGGACAGGACTTGTCTTCTCTCGTTTTATGTTTATGGCAATGAAAATACGAGTT
>NZ_JBHRZV010000010.1:0-10481 GCF_042649745.1 Streptococcus caprae
ACTTTGTAAATTTACTTCCTTTTTTAGCCATGAGAAAAGAACCTCCTTATAAGAACAGTATAGTACTTTTTATACTGTCCATTATAAGGGGGTCTTTTCAGAATGCTCTGCTTTTTTATAAGAGAGTGAAAAATGAAAAAAGGAGTAGTAGAAAATTCTACTAACTCTTTTTTAATTTGAAATATAATCAAGTAGGTAATCTGCGGTTGTAGTTGGGAGGATGCGAACGCGATTAAGGGTGAGGAGGCCGTCATTAACAGATGCAAGTCCTTCGTTAGTTGTTAAACCTAATTTAAAGTACTGCTCAGCAATGGCTACTGTATCATCGCTGTAACTACCAGCAGGATAAGCAACTGCAATGGTGTCCTGATTGAGGTTCTGATCAAGGTAGCTATCGGATTCGGATAACTGATAGCTTTGCTCATCTATTGTCTGAACTGAAAGGTCAGGATGAGTTACGGTGTGATCTTCTAAAGAGATACCGGTTTCCTTCATCTCTTTCATTTGGTCTAGGGTTAGATAACCAGCTTGATCAACGAATCCAGTGATGACATTGTTAGTTGCAGCGATTTCATACTTTTTGAGGAGTGGATAGGCATTGGTATAAAAATCCCAAAGGCTATCATCAAAGGTTAGCCAAACAATTTTTTTATTGCCATCAGGTAGAACGTTCTCGGTTAGAACCTTATAGGCTTCCTCCGGTGTCAGGAAATAGTAACCGGCATCCTTAAGAGCTTTTAGGTGGCTTTCAAATGTTGTCGGATCAACGATGAGATTAGCGTTAGCGACTTCATCATCCCCCATAATATGAATAGCGTGATACATTAAAATTGGAAACGTAACAGTCTCTTCTGACTGTATCCAGTTTACGTTAGAATTATCTTTTGTATTGTCTTTTTGAGATTGGCTATCGTTTGTTTGGGTACTGGTTTGCACCTGTCCTCCTTTGATACTAAGGTTGGAAACCTCATCTTGAGGAGAACGGCTGGCAAAAAATAAGACAACACCTAAAATGATTAAAAGTAAAGCTAAAATTCCAAGGAGTAATGGATTAGATTCTTTTCTTTTTCGAGGCGAACGATGTTGTTCAGTCATGGGATTTTACCTTTCTAATTTCATAAAAACAAGTAATAATCTATAAATTTTTAGAATATTTTGATATAATAGTAAAAATATAGCTTATTGTTAGTGGATTTAGTTTATTATAAATCTTTTTACGGTCACTTTCAACAGGTTTTTAAATGTGTTTCAAGGAGTTTTTATGTCAGTTAAAATTGGTTTATTGGGTTTTGGTACAGTTGCGAGTGGAATCCCCTTTCTTTTGCAAGAAAACGGGGAGAAGATTACAGCTGCAGCCCACAATGAATTAGAAATTGCAAAGGTCTTGGTCAAGGACGAAGAGGAAAAAAATCGTCTTTTGGCGGCAGGGCATGATTATCATTTTGTGACAAACATTGATGATATTGTCAATGATCCTGATATTCAAATCGTTGTTGAGCTGATGGGGCGGATTGAACCAGCCAAGACTTTTATTCTCAAGGCTTTGAATGGTGGTAAGCACGTTGTGTCAGCAAACAAGGACTTGATTGCAGTACATGGTCCAGAAATCATCGCGACAGCAAAACAAAATGGCCTTGCTTTCTACTATGAAGCAGCGGTAGCAGGTGGTATTCCAATCTTGCGTACACTGGCCAACTCATTGACAGCGGACAAGGTTACCCGTATTCTGGGAGTTTTAAATGGAACATCAAACTTCATGTTGACAAAGATGGTTCAAGAGGGATGGACTTACGAAGACGCTTTGAAGACAGCTCAGGAATTGGGCTACGCCGAGTCTGATCCAACCAACGACGTTGAAGGAATTGACGCTGCTTATAAGGCTGTAATTCTTAGTCAGTTTGGTTTTGGTATGACTATTTCCTTTGACGACGTTAAGCACCAAGGGATTTCTAATATCACGCCTGATGATGTGGCGGTGGCTCAGGAAATGGGCTACGTCATCAAATTAGTTGGCGATGTTAAGGAAACTGAGTCAGGGATTTCAGCAGAAGTGTCTCCAACCTTCTTGCCACAAACACACCCATTGGCAAGTGTCAATGGTGTAATGAATGCGGTTTACGTTGAATCTATCGGTATCGGTCAGTCCATGTATTATGGACCAGGTGCTGGTCAAAAGCCAACTGCGGTATCTGTAACAGCTGATATCGTACGCATTGCCCGTCGTTTGACGGACGGAACAATCGGCAAGGAGTTTAACGAAGTCTCCCGTGAGACGAAGTTGGCTAATCCAGATGATGTGCTCAGTCATTATTACTTCGCAATCAATACACCTGATAAGAAGGGGCAAATTTTGCGCCTGGCTGAAATTTTCAGCGTTGAGGATATTTCCTTTGAGCAAATTCTCCAAACCAAGGCTAACGGAACCAGCGCACGTGTGGTTATCATTACCCACAACATGAGCCAAACACAGCTGGAGGCTGTTAAGTCTCGCTTAGCTCAAGAAGCTGACTTCCAGGTTGTAAATACCTTCAAGGTGTTGGGAGAGTAGTATGAAAATAACTGTACCAGCAACTAGTGCTAATATTGGTCCAGGATTTGATTCTGTGGGGATTGCCCTGTCCAAATATCTTACGATTGATATTTTGGAAGCGAGTGAGACTTGGTTTATCGAGCATGACTTAGAAGGTGTTCCTCACAATGAGTCCAACTTGCTGCTTTCAACAGCCTTGGACATAGTTCCTGATTTGCAACCGCATCGCCTCAAAATGACCTCTGATATTCCTCTGGCGCGTGGACTCGGCTCATCATCTTCAGTCATCGTGGCAGGGATTGAACTGGCTAATCAACTAGGGAATTTGAGTTTATCAAATGAAGAAAAGTTAGACCTTGCGACCCGTATTGAGGGACATCCAGATAACGTAGCGCCTGCAATTTTCGGAAACCTTGTCATCGCTTCTTACGTAGATGGAACTTGTAATAGTGTTCAGGCAGAGTTTCCAGAGGCATCCTTCATTGCCTTTATCCCATCTTATGAATTGAAAACCAGTGATAGTCGTGGTGTTTTGCCGACTGAACTGGCCTATGGCGAAGGAGTTGCAGCTTCTGCAATTGCCAATGTCGCTGTTGCGGCTCTCTTGACAGGAGATTTGGTTACAGCCGGTGCAGCGATTGAGAGTGACAGGTTCCATGAGGTCTACCGTCAGAGCTTGGTTAAGGAATTCCAACCCATTAAGGATCTTGCTAAGGCTAACGGTGCTTATGCAACCTATCTTTCAGGTGCGGGACCGACTGTCATGGTCATTGCGCCAAAGACTTGTGAGGCGGAAATTGCTTCCCAAATCCAGGCCCTCGATTTCGATGGAGAAACGGTTGTCCTGACGGTGGACCAGAAAGGAATTGCACTTGGATAAGACGAAGACAGGTCTGCTATTAGGATTCATCTGTTATTTACTTTGGGGCGTCCTGTCTCTTTATTGGAAGATGTTGGGACATATTGATTCCTATACTGTGTTTTCCTACAGAATTTTATTTACAGTTGTGACCATGCTGGTATACATGCTGTTATCTGGAAAAACCAAGACTTATCAGGCGGAATTTAAGATGCTTTGGGAGCGCAAGAAGTGGTTTGGTCTTATGGTTGCGGCCAGCTTTGCGATTGCCCTTAACTGGCTGACCTTTATCGCTGCAGTGGCCAATGGCAGAGCAGCACAAGCGAGTTTAGGCTATTACATCATGCCTTTGGTTTCCATCTGCCTGTCTGTCCTAGTCCTCAAGGAACATATTACGAGGACAGGCAAGCTGGCTATAGGTCTGGCAGGCCTAGGTGTGTTACTCTTGGTCGTCCAATCCGGAGAAGTTCCTCTGGTGTCCTTGACACTAGCTGTTTCCTTTGGACTCTACGGGTTATTGAAAAAGGGACTTCCTGTGTCTAGTGATTTTGCCATGCTCTTTGAGGCTGGGTGTGTCTTGGTTTTTAGTCTACCTTACCTGTTCTGGCGTGGGGAAAGTTTTTTCTCCTATAGCTTACAAGACATGATTTTACTGGGCCTTTCTGGAATTATTACTGCCATTCCCTTGCTCCTCTTTGCAGAAGGGGTCAAGCGGGCTCCACTTAACCTGATTGGGTTTATCCAGTATATCAATCCCACTATCCAACTTTTAATTGCTGTTTTTGTTTATGGCGAAACGGTTTATCAAGAGCAATTTCCAGCATTTATATTGATATGGTTGGCCATTGGAGTCTTTATCTGGGGTCAGATCAGTCAAATGAGAAAAGCGTAAGAGACTGGTTTTCAAAAACTAGTCTTTTTTGGTCTTCTGCCCTAAAAATGGTATACTAAAGATGATAATCGTAATAATCACGCAAACTCCCATAAGATGTGGCAGGTTGACGTAAACATTAGACAGTGAAGCAAGGAAATCTAAAAACGTACAGTTTTAAACTCGGAAGAGAACCAACATTATTTCAGAAATAATAAGGAGGGGTCATGATACATTCATCTTGGCATGATCAGATAAAGGCAAACTTGCCAGAAGGTTATTTTGCCAAAATCAATCGCTTTATGGACCAGGTCTACAGTGAGGGCGTCATTTATCCACCTAGAGATAAGGTATTTGCTGCCTTACAACAAACTCCTTTAGAGGAGGTAAAGGTGCTGATATTAGGTCAGGATCCCTATCATAATCCTAAGCAAGCACAAGGCTTATCTTTTTCCGTTCCCGATGATATACCAGCTCCGCCATCCCTCCAAAATATCTTAAAAGAATTAGCAGACGATATCGGCATCAAGTCCAACCATGATTTGACTTCCTGGGCGGACCAAGGGGTACTGTTGCTCAATGCTTGTCTGACGGTGCCAGCTCATGATCCCAACGGTCATGCTGGACAGATTTGGGAGCCCTTCACAGATGCGGTGATTAAGGTCCTCAATCAAAAAACTGACCCAGTTGTTTTCATTCTTTGGGGTGGTTTTGCCCGCAAGAAAAAAGCTCTAGTAACCAATCCTCAGCATCATATTATCGAGTCGGCTCACCCTAGTCCGCTCTCGGCCTATCGTGGTTTCTTTGAAAGTCGTCCTTTTTCTAGGACTAATACTTTTTTGAAGGACCATGGCAGAGCTGAGATCGATTGGTTGAAGTAGGAGAAGATGTCTATGAAATATTTTTTAGCCAGTAATCCAGTCCAATTTTCAAGCTTAGCTATTCGAACTGAGTATGGATTCTTAGAGCGACTGAGGGCAGAGTTGAAGTCAGAATACTGCGCACTCTTTATCTGCTCGGCCCCAGACAATCCTATATTTACAGACAAATATGCTCAGGATATGAAGCAAGCATTTGAGGATGCTGACCTGTCTTTTCAAGACTTTCAGGTTTTGGATAGGCGTAATCAAGCTGATGCAGTTAATCTTGTGGGGCAAGCAGATGTGATTTTTCTGGCAGGAGGGCATGTTCCAACACAAAATGCTTTTTTTCAGGAAATTGGTCTGGCGGAACTTTTAGCTGGGACTGATAAAATCATCATCGGCACCAGTGCGGGTTCCATGAATTCAGCCAGTCTTGTCTACGCACAACCTGAAGAAGAAGGTGAGGCGATTTCCTCAACCTGTGAACGCTTTTTACCAGGCCTTGGATTGACGGACATGATGATTGTCCCCCATTATCAAGACATCAAGGATCAGGTTCTGGACGGGATGAGAATTATCGAAGACATTACCCTGCCGGATAGTCAAGGTAGAGTTTTCCATCTGTTGGAGGATGGTGCCTATCTCTATGGAGATGAAGACGGTGAAACACTTTACGGACCAGTTTACCTTGCAAAAGACGGTCAGTTAACAGTATTGCAGTGAAAGGAGAAGAACAATGACGTTACTTATCAAAAACGGTCGTGTCATCGACCCAAAATCAGATTTAGATAAAGTGCTTGATGTCCTAGTTGACGATGGTAAGGTTGTTCAAATGGCTGAAACTATTACAGATGAAGGGGCAGAAATCATCGATGCGACTGGTCTTGTTGTCGCACCTGGTTTGGTGGATATCCATGTCCATTTCCGTGAGCCTGGGCAAACCCATAAGGAAGACATTCATACAGGAGCACTTGCAGCAGCAGCAGGCGGGATCACCTCCGTTATCATGATGGCCAATACCAATCCAACTATCTCTACAGTAGAAACTCTGGAAGAAGTTTTAACCTCTGCTGCCAAGGAAGATATCAATATCTATACCAACGCGACGGTTACTCAGAACTTTGACGGACAAAACTTGACGGATTTCGAAGCTCTCCTGAAGGCTGGGGCAGTTGGACTATCAGATGACGGCATTCCCCTGCAAAATGCTGGGCTAGTCCGCGCGGCCTTCAAAAAAGCTAAATCACTTGATGCCATTGTTGCCCTTCATGAAGAAGATCCTGATTTAAATGGTGTTCTTGGCCTTAATGAAGGTGTGGCGAAAGAGCACTTTGGCTGCGGTGGTGCGCGTGGGGTTGCTGAGTATAGTATGATGGCCCGCGATGTCATGATTGCCTACGAGACTGGAGCTCGTTTCCACGTTCAGCATTTGTCAAAGGCTGAGTCAGTTAAGGTTGTTGCCTTTGCCCAATCGCTAGGTGCCCAGGTTACAGCAGAAGTGTCTCCTCAGCATTTCTCTAAAACGGAGGATCTCTTGCTGATCAAGGGGCCTAATGCCAAGATGAACCCACCGCTTCGGACAGAAGAAGACCGTCTGGCTGTTATTGAAGGTTTGAAATCAGGCGTTATTAGCATTATTGCGACAGACCACGCGCCCCATCACAAGGATGAAAAAAATGTCTCGGATATCACACAGGCCTCATCAGGGATGACTGGTCTGGAGACCTCGCTTTCACTTGGCTTGACCAATCTGGTAGCGACTGGTGACTTAACCCTCAAAGATTTCCTTGCGACCATGACCTGCAACCCTGCAGATTTGTATGCCCTTGATGCGGGGTATTTGGCTGAAAATGGCCCAGCTGATTTGGTGATTTTCCATCCAGAGCAAGACCGTTTGGTAACGGAAAACTTCCAGTCCAAGGCCAGCAACTCTCCATTTGTCGGTGAAACCCTGAAAGGTGTGGTCAAATATACTATCGCACGAGGCAAGATTGTCTATGCCAACGACTAAAAGACGCAAGACCAGCTCGCCTAAACGAAAGTCATCAGCTGGCAAGCGAAAACCCTCTAAAAAAGCTCTGCTATTGCGCAGACAATTCCTTAAAAATCGTATTATCATGGCTGTCATGAGTGCCCTCATCGTCATCTGTCTGCTATTTGTAGCCCATGAATGGCAGTTGCAAAAGGAGCAAAGGGCCTTCGCTGCAGCTAACCCAGATGAGTTTATTGAAATTGTTGGGCATACGGCTGAGGACTTGGCAGCCAAGAATGACCTCTATGCTTCAGTCATGATTGCCCAGGCAATTTTAGAGAGCGACTGGGGTCAGAGTCAGCTGACACGAGAAGCCAATAACCTCTTTGGGGTTAAGGGAGAGTATTGGGGACAATCCTATGAAGTCGAGACATCGGAGGACGACGGTACTGGGAAACTCTATACGGTATTGGCCAAGTTTCGCAAGTACCCGACCTACCATGCCTCGCTGAGGGACAATGCAAAATTATTGGCTGATGGTCTGATGGGTGCTCCAGATTTTTACTCCGGTGCTTGGAAGAGTAACACTGGTTCCTACAAGGAGGCGACAGCCTATCTCCAGGGCCGATATGCGACGGATACAAACTATGCTAATAAACTAGATGAGCTCATTGAGCAGTACAATTTAACCCGTTTTGATAAATGATTTTCTAAAAGTAAAGACTTCACTCCCATTTAGAGAGTGAAGTTTTTTGGTATTAGAAGGCTTGTACATACCTAGTTTTTTTATGATAGCGATTAAATAACAAACATTTTATGGATAAAACAGAATAAATGTTAACAATTATATGTTATAATATGTGAGAGAAAAATATTGGAGGATAACATGAAAAAGAAAGCTCTTCTCATTCCAACTTTGTCTACCTTGTTTGTCTCAAACTTGGTTTTGGCCAATGCAGTTTCTGCTGATGAGGCGACCACGTCTGCGGCTTCTAATGTAACAAGCTCTGCAGTTGATACAGGAGCAAATGTGTCTAGTGCTGAAACAAGTGTACCATCTGCAAGTGTCTCAGAAACAGCTGCACTAGTTTCTGAAGCAACAACAGCAGAGTCTGATGTTGCGCCAGCTACTTCGCCAGCATCATCTGAAACAACAACGGCTTCAGCTACTGAGAGTAGTGAAGCGGCAGCAGCACCGATTGAAACCTCAGCATCAGCCACCTCTATAGCTACCGATACGGTAACCATTTTGCACACTAATGATATGCATGGTCGTATTGAAGAGTCAAAAGGTGTTATTGGCGTGGCTAAATTAGCTACAGTTGTTGAAGAGACACGTGCTCAAGGGACAACTTTAGTTCTTGATGCAGGAGATGCCTTCCAAGGGATGCCAATTTCTAACTCTTCGAAGGGTGAAGAGTTAGCAGCCATCATGAATGAAATTGGCTACGATGCTATGGCAGTCGGTAACCATGAGTTCGACTTTGGTTTGGACCAGGCTATCAAGTATAAGGAATTACTCAACTTCCCAATTCTCTCGTCAAACGTTTATTTGAATGGAGCTCGCATTTTCCAAGCATCAACTGTTATCGATAAAGATAAAACAGTTGAAGGTGATGAATTTGTCGTTATCGGTGTGACAACACCTGAAACAGCTACGAAAACTCACCCTAAAAACGTTGCAGGTGTAACCTTTACAGATCCTGTTACTGAGGTAAATAATGTCATTGCACAATTAGAAGCCAATGCTAAAGCCGAAGGTAAAACATACAATAAATATATTGTGTTATCTCACTTGGGTGTTGATGCTACTACACCGACAGAATGGCAAGGTTCTACATTGGCAAAAGCTTTGTCAGAAAATGCAGCATTGGCTGGAAAAACGGTCATCTTTATCGATGGACATTCTCACACTTTGTTGAATGCCAACTATGGTTCTAACGTGACCTATAACCAAACTGGTAGTTACCTCAATAACATTGGTAAAATCGTCCTTAATTCGTCTGGTGTCGTTTCATCAGGTGTTATTCCAGCAAGTGACGCTTCCAAAGTGACGGCTAATGTTAATATTGCAGCCAAAGTGGCTGAAATTAAGGCGCGTTACGATGCCAAAAATGCCGCTGTTCTTGTGGCAAATAACCCAGTTTCTTTAAACGGTGATCGGGAAAACGTTCGCGTCCGTGAGACCAACCAAGGTAATGCAGTTTCTGATGCCCTGTTGCAATACGGACAAACTGGTTTTACTCATAAATCTAACCTTGCGGTCATGAACGGTGGAGGTATTCGTGCAACACTTCCAGCCGGTGAGGACATCACAGTTGGGGATGTTATTTCAGTTCTGCCATTTGGTAATATCATTTCTCAAATTGAAGTGACTGGCCAAAACATCTACGACATGTATGTGAAATCTCTTGGCTCACAACTTCAAAAAGATGCCTCAGGTAACCCAGTACTCGATGAAAATGGTTTGGCACTTTTAGATGCCTCTGGAGGATTTTTACAGACTGCTGGAGCTCGTGTTTTCTATGATACAAGCCTTCCTGTAGAAGATCGTGTTCTTTATATCGAAATTTACGATCCAGAAACAGAGTCTTATTTACCTCTTGAGTTAACTAAGACATACTACCTGGCGACTAATGACTTCTTAGCCGCTGGTGGTGATGGTTATACTATGCTTGGTGGTGCGCGTGAAGAAGGTCCATCACTTGATGAAGTCTACGCAGAATACTTGAAAACAGCTGATTTAACTCAGTACGGTGTGATTGCACCAAACTCACGTTTGATTTCTATTGATGTAATGGTGGATACAGATGGAGATGGATTTGTCGATTTGTTAGAATATATTGCAGGAACCAATCTTGAAGATGCTAATGATTATCCTGGCAAAAAAGATCCAACAACTCCAACTCAACCAACTATCCCTGATGAAGAGAAGAAAGTCTCAGCTTCTGAAAACAAAGTAGGGGCTAACAAAGTGCCTGTAAGTTATGTTACAGTGGCTAAGTCTGCTAATCATTCACCTGCTCTGCCAGCAACTGGTTCAGAAGATTCAATTCTTGCGACGCTTGCTGGATTCGGACTTATGACTTACGCTTTCTATGGCATGTCCAAAAAACGTAAAACAAACTAAATCAGTTTGACTATTATAGTGGCTGGGCGTAAAGTTCACCCTCGCTATCTAGAGTTCGTTTAACATTCTAACGCAATGGTTGAATGGTTGTTTCGTTCGCGTTTTAGGCTCCGAACCAAGCCTAACGAATGTGGGGAACTTTGTTTCCCTTATTTTCAACCTCCAACAGTCTAGTGGACTGTTGCTCGCTTTCGAATTTTTAGGCTCGCACCTTTGACAGTCTCTCCCCAGACTGTCAAAGCCATGCGGGGGTGGG
>NZ_JBHRZV010000011.1:0-25375 GCF_042649745.1 Streptococcus caprae
ACTCGTATTTTCATTGCCATAAACATAAAACGAGAGAAGACAAGTCCTGTCCTCTCTCGGTGTTAAATTGGTCAACCCACTACAGTTGACAAAGAGCCGATTTTGTGTCTAACTTTTGGGGTGCAGTTCATTTTTGGGGCTCTATAATTTCTGTAGTGGGTAATTCCACTGGAGAGATTATAGGGCTTTTTGTGTGTACAAAAAAGTCTCATATGACTTATAACGAAAAGCGACGAAACAACTCATTAGAAAGACTCATATGGAATAAAGACGTAGTCAATGGAGTGACTACTTCTTCCTAAGCCCAAAAATAGAAAAGCGAGGATTTTATCATAAACATCTTGGAAATCTGAGACCCAAATATAACTCTCTTGGATGTTAAAGGTACAGGAACGCATAAAGAATTCTTGACTAAGTTGAACTATTCAGCTCCAAAATGCCATAGGTGTCAGGAGCAAATAGCTAAATATGAATTCCAAAAAAAGAATCAAAAATTCTTTATCTAGAATGTAATAGCTATAAGACATTGATTCGGTTGTCTAAACGTCGCTTCAAATGCAAATCGTGTGGGAAAATGACAGTAGCTGAGACATCTCTAGTCCCTAAACATCATCAAATTCCAACCATCCGCAAACAGAAGGTCACTCAACTTCTCATCGAAAAGGTCTCCATGACCACAATCACTGATAGATTAGCCATCTCAACATCGACCGTCATTCGAAAACTAAACGAGTTCCAGTTCAAAACAGATCTCACCTGGCTGTCAGAAACGATGTCTTGGGACTCGAACAGTCTGGGAATAGACTGTTTGAGGTGCGAGCCTTGAAATGAAAAAGCGAGCAATACCTTCAAGAAAGGGAAGATGAGCTTCATCGCTCAGGATTTCGACTCGCTCAAGGTCATTGCTATCCTTGATGGACTCACGCAAGCAACCATTCGGAATCATTTTCTTCGCTATCCTAGACAGGTCAGAAATCACGTCAAAATCATCACTATGGACATGTTTAGTCCTTATTATCAGCTGGCCAAACCCTTCGCTCTCTCGTTTTCAAGCTCAGGCTAAAACAGTCTTACTCCAACACATGAGTCGCGCTATGAATCGCCTGCGTATCCAAATCATGAAGCAGTTTGATCGAAAGTCGCATGAATACAAGGCACTCAAACGATACTGGTAGTTAATCCAACAAGATAGTCGTAAACTTAGCGATAAGCGCTTTTATCGCCCAACTTTTCGTATGCACTTAACCAACCAAGAAATCCTTGAAAAACTTCTCTCATTCTCGAAAGAGCTACGAGAACATTACGAACTCTATCAATTACTACTATTTTACTTTCAAGAGAAACAGGCCGAGCATTTCTTTGACCTGATACAGGAGACACTGCCAAATTTGAATCCTATCTTTCAGACGATCTTTAAAACCTTTATAAAAGATAAGGATAAGATTATCAATGCCTTAGAACTTCCATACTCAAACACTAAATTAGAGGAAACTAACAACATCATCCAGGTCATTTTTAAATTAAGATGTTTAAGAAAGGTTAATTTAAGAGCTGAATCCTAATCACGCCCAAATAAATCGCGTGTGTAAACCTTAGTTGAAATATCATCCAATATAGTATCATATCGATTTGCAACAATGGCCTGAGAACGAGATTTAAAGTGTTCCAAATCATTCACCACTTCGCTACCAAAGAAAGTTGTACCATTTTCAAGGGTTGGTTCAAAAATAATGACCTTAGCACCTTTGGCCTTAATCCGCTTCATGACCCCTTGAATCGAAGACTGGCGGAAATTATCCGAATTTGACTTCATGGTCAAACGGTAAATCCCAATCACGACTTCTGCAGCTACTTCCTCTGTGTAATTTGCTAATTGTAAAATACGATCTGCAATAAAATCCTTACGAGTACGGTTGCTATCTACGATAGCAGACATCATATTCTGTGGAACATCTTGGTAGTTACCTATAACTAAAAGAGCTGACAAAGCTATTGCTACTGAATCTCTTTCAATGGAAGTCTAGAAAGAATTTGTAATTTTTCTTGATTAATACTGATTAAGTTCTCTTTTATAATATCTAGCTTATCATCAACTAATTTCATCTTTTTGTAAACATCTTCTGAAGTTAATACCTCTTGTAAGTTCAAGTAAGATTCCATTGAATTAGTATACTTACACACCTCTTTCATTTTATTCTCATAAGCAAGCGCCACAAACGGAACTGCGTTCTTTGCCGCGAGTACAATACTATGGTATCTCATCCCAACAACAAATCTTTTTGAAGCCAAGGCCAAGTCATATTCATCAGATGTATTAACATCTTTTCTAAAAATAAGAGACTCTTTAAGCATACCATTGTCTTCAAGAGCACGGATAACCTCCTGGATATATTCCGTTTCATCCTGCTGACCTGTATGTGGAATCAACTCAATTTCATATTCATTTTCAATACAATATTGAGCAATACCTGGCACAATATTCTCAATCACTTCTTGGCTCATATTGCGTCCTGTAAATTCTGGATGCCACTCCAAAAGCGTAACCACCAGACCAATCCGTTTCGGGTCTCTTTCCATAATGATAGGCTGTTCAGAAAATGCTGTATCTACTCCCAGCTCCGATTTTACCTGAATAGATTTTAAATAATCAACACTTCTCTGCTCTCTGACATATACTTTTGATTTTCTTAACACGAGCTTAGCAAGAAAATCAAACAAGATATTACCACTTGCATTAATTGTATTCAAACAGAAAACAGGTGTTTTATTCTCAGAAATGACGAATAATAGTCTTAATAAGAATGCCCAATCTTTATAGATACCTAAACTAGCTCCACAAGGTGTAACATAGATGACATCCGCTTCAGAAATAGTTCGAGCCATTTCCCTCATCGTTTCGTTTGCAAAACTTAACCTACGTAAAACGGTTTTTCTTAGCAAAAGGTAACGTAAAATACCTAATTTGCCAATTTTCTTTAATCGTAGTTCTTCATTTCTATGGAGGATTTTTGGGTGATCTATATCTAATTTATTAGCTGAATTATAGATGATATCAATTTGGTCAATTTTTGGTTTCCCCAATAAATTTCTAACTAGCGCAGTCCCTGCAGCTTCATCTCCTCTATTTTCACAATATTGATTGATTACAATAACTTTCATGATTTCCTCCTTTTCAATTTTTCTATAACTTTACTGTATAAAAATTGATTCGTATAGATAAAGTATGCAATAGTAATAAACAAAACAGATGTTCGAACTATGATATAATCTATCAAAATACTACATAATGACACACCAAGTAAAGCAATAGAAAAAATAGTAATTTTAACTATAATTTTCTTCATTTCAAAGTACGTTTTCAATTTTAGAATTCTAAATAAGAATAGAAATATGTAACTTAATAATGTTGATATAGCTGCCGCCATTAAACCAAATTTTTGAATTAATAAAAAGTTAACTACCAAATTAATAATCGCTGCATTAACGGTGGTCAAGCCGTTCGTTTTAGTATCCTTATTTCCTAGCAAAATTCCACCTGCATATTGCCCCAAATTTAAAAATACAGTAGAGAGGATCAACACAGGAACAATATTCATCCCGCTACTGTAGCTTTCTTCAATAAATAAATCATATATAAAACGTGTTGATGCAACAACAACATAAGCACCCGCAAACAAAAATGAAAACAAATGATTAAATGTTGTAGAATAAAATTCCTTTTTAGCCTCATAGCTATCTGACGAAGAGACGATCGCACTTTGCTGCCAAGAAAGATTGAAAACACTATAAAAAACAGTCATTAAAGTTGGTATCTTAGTACTAACAGCATATATCCCATTAAAATCACTACCCCAAAAATAGTTAATCAAGGTTCTATCAGAAACACTGGTAATCCACCATGAAATTGCATTGGGTAGTAATGGAAAAGAATACTGCAGTAATTGCTTAAAAATTTTTTTATCTAAATCTCTTATAGAAAACTGTTTCAATGGTTGAACAAATACTAAAACAGATAATCCAATTAAAAAATATGCTGTTCCGAATGCGAATAGTATGCCATCAACTCCCATATGACACACATGGACAAAAACATACGATAATATGACTGTGAGTAAACCACTAACAATATTTGCTAGCGAATAGTGTTTTAAACTATTAATGCCTCGTAAATATTCAGTTGTAAAGATTTGAAAAGAATAACCAATCGTGCAATAAATAAATGATAATTGATATTCAAAAGAAAAAAAGATACTTGTTATCACAAAAAAGAGAAAAGAGCTTACCACAATGTATACAAAACTATTTTTAAAATACAATTCCGCATTCTCTTTGCTTTCAAGACTGTATCGTAGAACAGCTTGCTCTAATTGTAAGGTTATCACAGGTACAAATAATGAAATATAACTGAAAAGTAAGTCGTAGTCTCCATATTCTGATGCCGTTAACCACAGAGTTAACAAGGGCACTAAAAGAAAGGAAAGGGCTTTCGTAAAAAGACTTCCTATCCCGATGACAATAGTGTTCAAGAACAATTCTTTTCTTCTATCAACCATCATAACCTCCTAAATACAAATTCTATCTGTAGTATCAGACCAATCAGGATTGACACGATTAAATTCAATATTGTTACTTTTGAAGTAAATACATTGGAAAAGAAAGAAGTAAAAATGGCTACCGTGGAAGCAGCGTATAAGAAAAAACTAATAAAGTTTTTATTAACTTTAAATCTCCTGTAACAAACTCCTGACCACAATCCACAAAAGTAGGTACAAATAATCATCCAAATGATACCACCATCTTGCGCAAAATCTTGAAACATGGTTCCAGTAGTTAGAGAATTTATTTTTAATAAACTTTTCCACTCTTCAACATATGCTAATAACGATTGTGGGTAAAGACTCTCTAAATGTAAGATATCAATAAAAGCAGAAAATGTTCTTAAACCAAATAATGTGTGTGTCTCGCTATTTAAAAAATTAAATAGATTCTCGTAATTAAAAGCAACATATAGATATGGTTGTGTTAAAAAACTTAACTTTTCTGGAGTAACCATTCTATACCCTAATTGCATCGCCTGTAAAGAAACTCCATACATATCCTCATAGACAAATTCAAACAACAAGGCAAACAAAAACACTATAACGAGGGATAGTTTTATTAATGTAGAAATTTTAATTTGTTTTTTATACGAATGCCTAGCTACAATGTATAAAATAATCATATAAATAATTTGGAATTTATTTGATAGCAAAACAGCTAAAATAAAAATTGATACAGAATAAATCCAGAAAAATGATTTTAAGGCATTCTTATTAAACCTATCAAACATCAATAAAGCAAAGAATGAAGACTGTAAAATTACAATTGTTCCCCATCCTGAAATAAAGTATTCCGCTCTATTACCTTTACTAAGTGCAGGAGGTAAACCCAATTTATTCACCATCATAGCGAATGAAACCATAATGGCTAACCAAAATATAAAGGAAATTGTCTTCATTGTGCTAGGAAAATAATGAATATCCAACTCCGTGTTTGGTTGCTTAAAAACGACAGAGCTTTTATTACCCAAATAAAACATAAAAATCATTAGCAAGATTAATACGCTAAACCATAGCGGGTAAACACTTTGTAGTAAAGAAAGCCTAAGAGTGGAAATAAAATAGGTTCCTAAGATAAGTAATGAAAAAATAGTAGACGGGTTTAATATATCTACTTTTTTATTAAATACAATACTCAAAACATAACCTAATAATATGAGACCAATTACTATTACCATCTATTAGTTTATCTCCTGTAATATCTGAAGGGACTGAAATGTTTTATTTATTTGTTGCTCACGATCAGATTTATGATAAAGCAACTTCAACAAAGCTAGACGAATCTGATAAGCTAAAATCATATTCTGATGAGTCTTTTGAGACTCTGTCTTGCTATAAAATTTATCTACAAAAATAAATGTATTCTCAAACAATTTTTTTTGTTTGTTATAATTTATATTTTTTGCTTCACTAGCTCCACCGATATGAATCAAAGAAATGTGCGGCAAGTACAAGACTTTTTTATGTAAGATTACATCTATTTTTTTACATAGATCCATATCCTCTGTGTACATAAAATATTCTGTCGAAAATCCCTCAATTTGTTTTGCCTCTGAAGTTCTCATAATCATCTCAGCTCCAATTACCCAATCTGGATAGTAGGGTTTTTCAGCCTGATAATGGTTTGGGAAAAATTTTTTTCGCAATCCTTTAGGTAAAAATGCCCCAACATGTAGAATCTCAGTAAACAAAGAACGACTATTTGCAAAGTTAAAACAAGATGCTTGATGACTTCCATCTGGATTTTTGAGATGACAAGCAACCAAGCCAATCTCTAGGTCAGTCTCTAATTTATCAAGGGAGGGAGTAACAATATCTTCCGTTAGAATAACATCAGGATTCAAATAGCACAGATACTCTGTATCTACAAATTCCAATGCCAAATTATTTCCCTTTGCAAAGCCCAAATTCTCTTCGCTAGCAATCACTTTAACTTCTGGATATACATTTGAAATCAGCTCAGCTGTTTTGTCTGAAGAACAATTATCCACTACAATAACTTTAAAATTACTTGGTGAAAATTGTTTTATAGAATCCAAACAAGTAATTATTTCATCGCTACTATTCCACGTTACAATAATATAAGTAATATCCTTCTTATTTGTCAAACTACTATCCTTCCCACCAATTTATCTCCGATTGAATTTTTTCAATATCTCTTTTTGAAATTTTCAATACTCTTTGATTTAAATACCAGTTTGGTATCAAACGTTTCAGCAACTGTTTCCACTTATTCCCAGTCCCTAGCCACGAAGCAGTATAGTGATGTATTGTATAAGTGTTTTTTGTAATCTGTAGTTGCTTTGTATCAGCATTTAACGGATTGAAATACTCTTGTGGATACACTTTCATTCCATCCAAACATTGTATCTGTTGACTAGGTATCTTACCAATTTTCAATCCCTTTTGTAGGAGGCCAACTGTATTAGTAGCTGGACAAGGAACACGATTGAATGTACCGTCTGATTGTAAAAAACGTCTATTCTTATACACATCTAACATGGCCTTAACACAAGGATTGTTTGGTGCTGCTGCAAATCCCAAACCAGTTTGTGCTTGTAGTTGATTTTGAAAACCGATAAAACCCACTCCATCTTCAATTAATGGAGTTAAGTCTTTGATAACTTCAACATCTGTATCAAGATAGACGCCGCCATAATGATACAAAATATAAAGTCTGGCATAATCAGATACAAATGCCCATTGCTTCGCTTCATAAGCCTCCCTACAGTAATCATTGATTGTGAAATCGAAGTTTGATTCATCCCATCTTTTTATGTCGTAATCTGGACAATATTTTTTCCAAGATTCCATGTATTGAAGATAGTTTTCTGGAATGGGGTTGCCACCAAACCAGCAGTAATGTATTACTTTAGGTATCATTAAAAATTATTCCTTAACTGTGTAAAAATGTATAGACAAATTTTCTTAGTCTATTTGGTAGTATACAAACAAGCGCATGAGGTAGTGTACCTGATATATAGTCAAAAGTTCCAATCCATTTAATCTGCAACAGCCAATAATTGAAAGCAAGAAGATTTTTCGCATAAGAAACCCCTCCTCTACGTTCGTACATATCTATCGGAGTTCTCATATAAACCAAGGTTTCTTTTAAATTACTGACTCTGTTACCTTGACGAAGGATACGAACCCATAAGTAATAATCCTCGAATAAATTAAACCGTTCATCGTAACCTCCTGCTGCTTCAACTGCTTGTTTTCTAAACATGACAGCTGGGTGATTGAAAGGATTTCTTTTCTTAGAAAATGTGATAATGTCCCGATATTGACTTGGAACCTTTCTTTTACCTATAATATGCATGGTGTTTACGTGAAATTGTTCTACGACTCCACTCAAAAGTGAGAGAGACTCATCCTTTTCAAATTCTTGAAGTTGTAATTCACATCTATTTAGTAGACAAATATCATCCGAATCCATTCTTGCAACTAAATCATTTCGACAAAGACTTAACCCAATGTTCAACGCATTCCCTAAACCTTGATTTTCTTTGAGCTTATGAACCCTTAAAATTTCACCAAAAGATGTTTTCATCTCGTCAATAACATTGTCTAAATCACTTGTTAGTGGGCCGTCACAAACTAAAACGAAATCATTTGTTGGAATCGTCTGGTGCAATATACTTTCCATTGCCTCACGCAAGAAAAGTGGCTTTTCTTTATGGTAAACAGACATTAAAACTGAATAATGTTGCGTCATCTTATTTCCTTTTTCTCAGATAATACAAGGGAGCTTTTGAAATCATATATATCATAGTTGAACTCATACTTGGATAGTGATTGATCATAGACAAGATTAGAAAACATTTTTTTAAATGGCTTCACAACATAAAACAGATTGACCAAGTGCTGCGATAACTTAATTTGCAAAGTTTTTTTTCCGTGAATATTTCGAATTTCTTGGAACATTTCTGAAGTGCAAATATATTCACTATTCTGAGGAAAAAACAATCCTGAAGCACTGTAAGCAATAACCTTTTTTACAAATTCACATAAATTACCAATGAAAATCATGCTTCTTTGATTGTTCACCTTTATAAAGAAAGGAAGAACTGATGCTAATTTCGATAGACGTCTATAATTTCCTACAGCATCTGGCCCATACACCATAGGTGGACGTAAAATAGCAATTTTGAATGTCTCCGACTCTATTAGTCTCAACATCTTTTCAGCTTCTAATTTTGACTTACCATACAATGATGATGGAATCGTTTCAGTGTCCTTTGATATAACCTCATCTTGGTCACTATATACACTCATACTACTCAAAAATATAAATTGTGCTACACCTGAATTTTTTGCTTTTTTAGCAATTTTTAGAGGTAAATCACGGTTTACTATAGAATACAGTTCTGAACTTACATTCTTTTCATTTTTATGCACAATAGCTGCAACATGAAAAATAATATCAAAATTTGAAAAATCAAATACTTCCCATTTGTCCGTGCGAACATCTAACTCTTCGACAATAAATTCTGAATCCATCGCAACATAATTCATGAACGAACGTCCAATATAACTATTTGCGCCTGTAATTAAAACACGCTTCATAGCTTATTTTCACCTTTTTTCTGTCCAGTACCACCTTCAACGACACCATCACTTTTCGCAACACTGATAAATGTCCCTAGGAAACATCTTACATCCATTAAGAAATTCATATGTCTTACATAGTAACCATCTAGTTGCGCCTTGACATCAATTTCAAGTTCATCTCGCCCATTGATTTGAGCCCAACCCGTCAAGCCTGGACGAATACCATTCGCACCATACTTGTCGCGCTCGTCAATGAGATCATATTGATTCCATAGAGCTGGCCGAGGCCCCACTATAGCCATTTCACCTTTAAAGATATTAAATAACTGAGGTAGTTCATCAAGACTGGTCTTCCTCAAGAACGCTCCTACTTTAGTAATCATAGCAGTTGGATCTTTTAATAGGTGTGTTGGCATATCAGCAGGAGCATCAACGTACATACTTCTAAACTTATAAATCATAAAATGAGATTTGTCTTTTCCAACACGTTTTTGCTTAAAGAATACCGGTCCTTTTGAGTCTAACTTAATCAAAATGGCAATCAAGATCAAAATCGGACTCAGTATGATAATGGCACTCCCTGAGATGATAATAGCTAAAATTCGTTTAATAACTGGATACATTTTCACTCCTATTATGCAATTCCAACACTATATTTTTTAATTTTATTGTTTTTACTGATAAATTCACTATATTAAGTCGAACTATCCTAAAGTAGCGTAAATACTCTTTAAAGCGGTCTT
Organism: Streptococcus caprae; assembly: GCF_042649745.1. Lineage (NCBI taxonomy): Bacteria > Bacillati > Bacillota > Bacilli > Lactobacillales > Streptococcaceae > Streptococcus > Streptococcus caprae. The sequence continues at coordinate 9,896 of NZ_JBHRZV010000011.1, forward strand.
GTGCCATCAGACAGGTTTCTGTCAAATAACCGTTGATATCTCCCCATTCTTTTAATCCGCGATAATAGAAATATTTCAAATCATCACTAATAATAAACGGAACAATCTCATGGTTTAAACACTCTTTGAGCATAATCAGACGGCCAACACGGCCATTCCCATCTTGAAAGGGATGGATGCGTTCAAACTGGACGTGAAAATCTAAAATGTGCTCAAGCGCAACCACTTGCTGTTGCTGATAATGCTTGAGCAGAGACACCATCTCCTGTTTAACGTCTTTAGGAAGCCTCGTTTCTCGTCCGCCTACTTCGTTAGGTATTTGTTTATAATCACCCAACTTAAACCATGATTTTCAGGCATCTGATGTCCCTTGCTTTAGCAAGCGATGCACTTCCTTTATCCAATCCTCAGATAGTTCTTGCTCTGCTGTATCAATAAGGTAGTCAAATGATTGGTAGTCTCAATGATGTCATCTACATTAAGACTGCTATTTGAATTTATACCTAAGGTATCAGTCTCGTAGATATAACGGGTCTGTTCTTCTGATAATTGGCTACCTTCAATGCGATTTGAATTATAAGTCATCTCAATCTGCACCTTATGGTAAAGGCCACCTTTGGAATGACTAGTCTTCTCTTGCCTTATATAATCTAATAGCATTTTACTCCTGTCTTGCAAATTCAATCAATGATTTTTTCAATTCAGACTCTGTCATATCTGATAGACGACTGATATAATTCAAAACCTCTTCAGGTGATTTTGTCGTTACCCTACCAACAAATATTTTTTCATAAACCTGCTTACTAACACGCTCCTCAGTAGATAGGAGTTCTTCATATAGTTTTTCTCCAGGACGAATTCCTGATTCTACAATTGGAATTTGTTTGGTTGTGTATCCACTAAGCTTAATCACCTTTTCAGCTAAATCTTTAATGAGAACAGGTTCACCCATATCTAGCACAAAAATTTCTCCCCCTTTGGCAAGAAAGCCAGCTTGAATCACTAGGCGACTCGCTTCTGGGATTGTCATGAAATAACGCGTCATTCGAAAATCTGTGACCGTAACAGGTCCACCTTTGGCAACTTGGTCTTTAAAGACAGGAACTACACTACCACGGCTTCCAAGAACATTTCCAAAACGAACCGCAGCAAACTGTGTTTTACCTTCTTCGTTCAGACCTGTTACAATCATTTCTGCGACACGCTTAGTAGCACCCATAACATTTGGTGGATTAACGGCTTTATCCGTTGACACCATGACAAACTTAGGAACTCCTGCTGCTTTGGCAGCTTCGGCAACATTTTTTGTCCCAAAAATATTGTTTTTCACAGCTTCTTTTGGATTGTATTCCATTAATGGAACATGCTTATGGGCAGCTGCATGATAAACTACATCTGGTTTATATTGGGCCATTAACTCAAAAATTAAAGGCCTGTCTTGAATATCCGCTATGATTGGGATAATTTCTATTGATTTATCATAAAGATTAGTTAGCTCTCTGTGAATTAGGTAAATAGAATTTTCCCCGTGTCCAACCAAGAGTAATTTTTGAGGTGTCAGTTTTGAAACTTGTCGACAAATTTCAGAGCCAATTGATCCTCCCGCACCAGTAACAAGGATCGTTTTCCCAGAAAAATATTCCGATAATTGACTTTGATCCAATTCAACTTCGTCACGCCCCAAAAGATCTACAACATCAATTTCTCGTAATTGTTTCGACGAAGCACGGCCAAGAATCATATCCTCGACACTCGGCATGTTAAAAACAGGAATAGGAATTGAATTACAGATATCCACGATTTGTTCTCTAGCTTCACCAGACAATGAAGGGATTGCTATAATCACCTCTTCAATCTGAAAGTCTTGAACTATTTTTGGAATATCAAAACGTGTTCCTAAAACTTTTTTTCCCAATAAATAAGTGTTTTTCTTATTAAGGTCGGAGTCAACCAAGCCAACAATGTCTAAATCTGATGAGTCTTTAGTGACCGTTTTAATAAAGATTTCAGCTCCTTGTCCTGCTCCGACTACAAGAACTTTCTTACTCTTGATAGAAGACTTAGAAGAAGAATACTCATAAAGTAATCGCCAAGAAAAGCGTGATCCTATGATCAGTATAGTCGAGAAAACAAAGCCCAAAAACAATAGCCGACGATTAACTGAATCAAACTTTAATTGATTAACAACAAAGGTAAAAAAATAAGCAAAGGTTGTTGTTACTAAAATTCTAAAGGAAACTTTGTCGTCTGTAAAACGATTGATAACCGAATAAATTTTCGTAAAAAAAGAAACTGAGAGAAAGCTTACAAGTAAAGAAATAAGCGACAAGAAATATCTTGATTGTTGTAACTGCTCATCATATTCCTTGATAAAATAGAAACTCATGAGTAATGAAAAACTTAAAATAGCACAATCTAATACTATTAATATAGCACGCTTATAGTTTCGTTTCATCTTCTTCATAATCTCCCTTTTGTAGTCTTAAATATTCAATAGCCTAATTCTTTTCTCACACACTGTAAGGCTGCTGCAATAACCTGGTGCATATCGTAGTAACGATATTGTCCAAGACGACCACCAAAGATAACGTTTCCTTGCTCCTCTGCCTTAGCTTTATAGGCCTTGTAAAGGTGGTTGTTGCGATCGTTATTAACTGGATAATAAGGTTCATCACCTTTTTCCCAAGTCTTAGAGTGTTCTTTCGTAATAATTGTTTTAGGTTGTTTACCATACTCAAAATGCTTATGCTCAATGATACGGGTATATGGCGTTTTTGCATCAGTGTAGTTAACAACAGCATTCCCTTGATAGTTTTCCATATCAAGTGTCTCTGTTTCAAAGCGAAGTGAGCGGTACTCTAACTCACCTAATTCATAATCAAAGAACTCGTCAATCATACCAGTGAAGACAATCTTAGGATAAGTTGCCAGGTATTCTTCTTTATGAGCAAAGAAATCAACACCTGTCTCAACATCAATATTATCATGGTCAAGCATTTTTTCAACGATTTGCGTATAACCACCAATTGGAATTCCGTGGTAAGTATCATTGAAATAGTTGTTATCGTATGTCAGACGTACTGGCAAACGACGGATGATGAAGGCAGGAAGTTCTGTACATGCCTTGCCCCATTGTTTTTCAGTATAGTCCTTAATCAACTTTTCATAGATATCTGTACCCACTAAAGAAATGGCTTGCTCTTCCAAGTTTTCAGGTGTTTTACCACCAAGAATTGCCTTTTGTTCCTCAATCTTAGCCTGAGCTTCAGCTGGTGTTACCACGCCCCAAAGTTTATTAAAGGTGTTCATATTAAAGGGAAGGTTGTAGATTTCTCCCTTATAGTTTGCGACTGGTGAGTTCGTATAACGGTTAAACTCTGCAAACTGATTGACATAGTCCCAAATTTCTTTGTCTGATGTATGGAAGATATGGGCACCGTACTCATGCACCTGGATACCTTCTACTTCTTTCGTATAAATGTTCCCCGCGATGTGGTCCCGTTTTTCAATGACCTTCACTTTTTTTCCTTTGAGAGCTGCCTCATGCGCAAAAATTGCTCCAAACAAACCAGCACCAACTACTAAATAATCGTATGACAAATTTAAACTCTTCGTTATTTCTTTTTCTTCTTGTTTTTTGACTTTTTCTTACCATACTCTCCATATTGACCATAACCACCGTAGGCACCATATGATCCATATGCATCAAGTGTAGCATCAAATTTATTCAAAATGACTCCAAGGAATTGGGCACCAGCCTGCTCCATCTGCTCATGAGCACGTTGGAGAAAGCGACTTTTAATAGTACCTGCTTCTGTTACGATGATAGAGGCATCACAATTTTGAGCAATAATTGCAGCATCAATAACGAGTCCGATTGGTGGTGAATCAATGATAACATAATCAAATAGATCTTTTACCGTATTGATAAGAGTAAGGAAATTCTGATTTTGAAGTAGGTTAGTTGGATTTGGTGGTACTTGTCCTGAAGGAATAACCATCAAATTTTCAACGTTGGTATCACAGATAACTTCAGACAACTCTGCATTACCAGATAAGAAAGCTGTAAGTCCCTTAACTTTCCCGGTTGCCTTAAAACTTCCAGACATGACAGAATTCCGTGTATCTGCATCGATTAAGAGTGTACGATAACCTGTATGAGCAAAGGAGGCAGATAAACTAATAGAGGTTGTTGATTTTCCTTCACCTGGTTGAACTGAAGTAAGGACGATCGTTTTTATACTGGAACCAGAAAATTGGATATTGGTACGGATTGAGTTGAGATACTCTTCCGCTTTTTTGATTTCTTCTGTACGTGTTCTAACTAATTCTAACTGTACCATTTCACTCTCCTATAATTTATCAATATCTGGAATAACACCGAGCATCGTCAAACCAAGAACTTCTTCAATATCTTCAGGGCGTTTGATGCGATCATCTAAGACTTCCTTGATTAAAATAGCAACAACTGTCAGAAACCCACCGATAAGAATTCCAAGAATCGTATTCCGCTTCACATTTGGACTTGAAGGTTCCGTTGGTACTTCTGCCACTTCAAGAGTAGTGACTTCCTCAACCTTTGTGACTTCTTTGATTTTTTCTGAAGCTTCCTCACGGATTGAATTTGCTACTAAAGCAGCGCGCTCTGGGGAATCATCTTCTACCGTAATAGAAATGACACGCGTATCCGTTGGAATAGAAACAGATACTTGGCTTGTTAAGTCATCCACTGTCGTATCCAAACCATTGTCAGCAATAACATTTGCCATCACATCTTTAGAAAGGATGATTTCTTGGTAGTCACGAACCAGATAAGAACCTGCTTGTAAATCCTGGCTGGTTAATGAGTTGTTGGTTGAATTTTGGTTAACAACGTAAAGTCTTGTTGTTGATGAGTAAGCTGGACTAAGCAAGAAGAGACTAGCCACAAGCGATAAAGTTCCAAAAATAAGGGCAATCAAGGTAATCAAAAACTTCTTAGACCAAAGCTTTCGCAATAACATCAAGACGTCAATTTCTACTTGAGCATTTCTAGTTGTATTCATAGGTTCTCCTCTTTATAATAATTGATTTTTTAGTAAAGTTAGAGCATTTTCTCTAAAGAGTCGTTCCGCCCTTGATTGGCCATAGGCACTCTCAATAAGTTCATAGGCCTGAGCCATAAAAGGGGGACGTTTATCAGTATTATGCATATCCGATGAAACAATGTGGACCAAATTTTCGTCGAGAAAATAGTGAGCTCGTTTTTTAAAGACTTTTAAAGAATCTCCAAAAAATTTAGCCTTTGTGACATGAACAGAATTAATCTGAGTATAGCAACCCATATTAATGATTTCTTTCACGCGCTTTTTATCAAACTCTAGTGCATTATAGCGTTCAATATGGGCTACGATTGGGGTAATGCCTAACAAAAGGATATTTTGTAAAGCTGAGTGAATTTCTTTCCAAGGAGTTGCCATGGAAAACTCTATGAGGGCAAATTGGGTGCCGTTCATGGTTGGTATTTTTTTCTGAGTTAACTTATCAAGAATATCACGAGTATAGTAGATTTCAGCACCAAAAAGCAGTTGTAAATCTGGAAAAAGTTTCTTAGCTTCTGCCTTTACTGTTTTAAAATTAGCTTGGATAATTTCTTCAGGAGTTTCAAACATCCCTTTACGACGGTGGGAAGTCGCTACGATAATGCGTGTGCCTTGATCATAGGCAACTTTTAAAAGGGCTAAACTCTCATCTAAAGACTTTGGGCCATCGTCCACGCCAAAAATAATATGAGAATGGATATCAATCATCTAATTACCGTCCTCTACCGCCTGAATAGCAGCTTTAGCTGTATTGAGGCTGTTTTCATCGATACTAAGCATATAAAGACTAGCTGACGGCATCGCATAAGAGGTTAATTGTCCGGTCGAGCCAGTGCCAGTTATTGCTTGTGAGGTAATCACGTAATTACCACCAGATTCGATTTGGTCATTGGCCAAATTCATCATCGTTTCCAACGACATATCAGTTTGAACAGAAGACCCAAGATGATTAATAATTGTTGTGAAACTACTGATAGAGTTAAATGAGGTCATTTTATCAATGATGGCTTTGATGACCTTCATTTGGTTGTTAGCTCGGTCAGCATCACCGTTAGCCAAACTATAGCGTTCACGAACAAAAGCCAAAGCCCCTGCTGAATCGAGTGTCACGTTACCAACTTCAAAAGTATAGTCTTTATTAGTATGAGCAGTAAAGGCTTGGTCGTTATAAACTTCTACTCCACCTAGCTGATCAATCAAGTTAATGAAGCTCGTAAAGTTCACTTTAACGTAATAATTAATATCAATACCATAGAGATTTTCCAAGGTTTGAATAGAGGAATCAACGCCATAGATACCCGCGTGGGTCAGTTTATCGTACTGGTTGTTACCACCACCTGCAATCGGAACATAGGAGTCCCGAGGTGTCGTTGTCATCAAAATTTTCTTTGTTTTACGATTCACTGTCAAGATGATGTTCACATCTGAACGTGAAGTTGTTGAGATTGAACCGTAAGTATCAATTCCTGAGATATAGATATTGAGAACATCACCGTCCTCTTGTTTAGCATCTTCAGTCGTACTTTGCTTTGTTGTGGTGATGGTATAACTATATATTTCACGTAAGTTGCTAGCATAATCCGAGTGAACATCCTCAAGTAAGGACTCATAGGAAGAACTAAGCACCATCGCTTGACCTTGTCCAGCCATTAGGGACTCATAAGCTGTCAGGTAAGAATCCGTTGACTCCAGTGAGAGTGTAAGCCCCTTTGTCGTAGATAGTTGACTAATCAACTGATCGATACTCTCTTGATCTAGCGTCGTCGGAGCTAGTACAGATGACACTTCACTGATATCTTGAACGCTTGAAGATACTGGAACCATTACAGACATTTTCACTTCTGAAAACATAGCTGTGCCATTGACACGATTGGCTAAATCAACGGCAGAACGCACTCCAACAAGTCCAAGTGCAGAAACCAGTGTAAATATAACTAAAAGAACAGTGGTTGTTTTTTTAGCCTTTTTTGTAACAATACAGATAAGTGTCAAAAGAAAGTTAACTGCTAAAGCAATAGCGAAAATCAAATTAAGGTGCCAAAAACCGGCGATATTATAGGCAAAAAGAAAAAAGACCAATAGAGCACTTACAATAGTAAAAATTGTAAGTAGAGTAAGGTTCAGAAGAGAAAATCCTGAATTTTGCTTCTTGGAACTTTTCCGGTATTTTGACGAACGCTGGTTCATTGATAACTCCTATTTGCTAATAATTCTTATAAATCTACTTCTATAGTATACCTAAATTTTTACTTAAAAACAATCTTATTTGACCTTTTTGTAATCAATTTAAGAAAGCCATCTTTATTTTTTTCAAAAAAAAATAAATTAAATACACTTTTTGAAAATTTTCATTTATTTTTTAAAGCAGTATGACTTAGCAAAGCCATTATAGAAAGAGTTCAGAAATGAGATTTTTAAACCGATAACTATTTTGAGAAAAGAGCGAAAAAGAATACTAAAGCTTTCATTGCAGCTGTTGTTATCTGTATTTACCGATTTATCAGCTCTGCTATTGGTAAGCTCAGCCGTGATTTAGCAAAGATTTTATGCTAAAATAAAGCTATGAGAATCCAACAATTACACTACATTATTAAAATCGTTGAGACAGGCTCCATGAACGAAGCGGCCAAGCAACTCTTCATCACCCAGCCCAGCCTCTCTAACGCCGTCAGAGACTTGGAAAATGAATTGGGTATTGATATTTTCATCCGCAACCCAAAAGGAATTACCCTGACCAAAGATGGTGTAGAATTCCTTTCTTATGCCCGTCAGGTGGTTGAGCAAACCAATCTGCTTGAAGAACGCTATAAGAACAAGTCTAATCCCCGTCAGCTCTTCTCTGTCTCAGCCCAACACTACGCCTTTGTGGTCAATGCCTTCGTCTCGCTCCTCAAGGGAGCTGACATGAGTCAGTACGAGCTCTTCTTACGGGAGACACGGACCTGGGAAATCATTGATGACGTCAAAAACTTTAGGTCGGAAATTGGAGTGCTCTTCCTCAACTCCTACAACCGCGATGTTCTCACCAAGATGTTTGAAGATAATCGACTTATCTATACTAGCCTTTTTAAGGCCAGTCCTCATGTCTTTGTCAGCAAGACAAATCCTCTGGCAACACGTGACAAGGTGACCCTGGCTGACTTGGAAGAGTTTCCTTACCTGTCCTATGATCAAGGGACACACAATTCCTTCTATTTCTCTGAGGAGATTTTATCCCAATACAGCCACAAGAAGTCCATTGTCGTTTCTGACCGGGCTACTCTTTTTAACCTGATGATTGGTCTGGATGGCTATACCCTGGCGACAGGTATCCTCAACTCCAACCTGAACGGTGACAATATTGTCTCTATACCACTGGATGTTGATGATGAGATTGAAATCATCTACCTCAAACATGAAAAAGCCAATCTCTCAAAGATGGGAGAGCGGTTCATTGACTACCTCCTAGAAGAAGTCAAGTTTGATAAAATTGAATAGCTTAAAAAGTTGACACCCATATCTTTGAGATGGGTGTCAACTTTTGGATTTTCTTTAGTTTTTATGCTGTCTACTCATTCAGATTTCTTAAGTATAAACACATTAGGCTTCAAGCAGTTTTTGTAGGACCTGATTGACCTGGTCGCAGAGAAAGGGTTTCGCTGGATAGATGATTCCAGCATGGCGAGCTAGAGCTATCAATTTATCCAAGAAGTCTTGAGAGGAGAACTTGGTCGTCCGGTGAAGTTCTTGTTCGTCAAAAGGGCGAATGAGGTGGGCTAAGGGGTTACGGATAGACTTCTCTAATTGGCGGAGTTCTCGAATGATTTGCTTGACCTCAGATGGCAGTTGCGTGAGCGTCAGCAACTCCATCAGACTGGTTGAGGTGAGGCGTGGATCGTGCCATTTTTTGGCAAAATCTTGGAGGGCCTGGGGACTTTCTGGGGTGATTTGCTCAAACTTCCAAGTGTCATACTTATCATCCTTAGTATCATGGATATAGGCATCTAGCTCTGCTATTTCTCCCTTGGCCAAGCGCATGAAGAGGCGATAGATAATGGGGCTCACGCCGCGGACGAAGTTGAGGATGTCGTGATTGCGGAGCTGGCTCTCTAGCACCATGAGGTAGTTAGCCTCCTGCTCCTTGTCTGGAGGATTATAGGCCAATTTAAGGCCATAGGTTTCCGAGAAATGAGCTGTCTGCTCCAAGGAAGGCTGAATGTTGAGTTCCATCCGCTCCTTCATGATCTGAAGCAAGTTTCGGTAATCAGGATGAAGGTCATCCATCTTTTCCGCCAAAATAGAAGCCTGATGGTAGGCATAAATGGAGGTCAGGACCTCTAGATGGTAGACTTGATGGTTGCGAGATTCGGTCATAAAGGCTCCTTTCTCGGGCTAAGGGAGGCAGAATCAAAAATGTTTTAAAAGAAATTCCAAAATAAACGACAGCTCGCCCTCAACTTTTCACTTGCGTATTTCAGGATACAGAAAATCAAGAGTCCTCATCAAATCAACACTATCCTAATCCGTTAAACGATTAATCTCTTCGAGGATAAAGCTCTGCCATTTTTCCAACTGATTAGAAGGCTCGCTCAGACTCATCCCATGAAGGTAATAGCTGAGCTGGTCCAGCTGATTAAGCCAGAGACTGAAAAAATTTGTGTCACTAGCAGTAAGTTCAGGGCTAGTCTGTGGATGCTGAATGGTGATGGTCAGTTCAGAGTCTTTACAGACGAAGGTTAGATGAGCTTGCTTCCATTCTACCATAAGCTTGCTCCTATCCTCCTCTACAAAAATTGGAAAAGACGTTCTCGAGTGTCCTGTATCAAACTCCCAACTCATCTGTTGGATGCTGAGTTGGGGGAACCAGGTTTGAAGACCTGAGGATGTCGCCAGTAAATCCCAGACTTCCTCTGGTAAAACAGTATAGGAAAGACAGACTGATAAATTCCATATCCCATCTCTTGATGAAAACACAGCACCCATGGATGTCCTCTCCTTAATTTTATTTGACGCATAAAACAATTATAGCAAGTTTCCGAATTTCTTGCTGAATTGAACCCTTAGGGTTATAGCACAATATTATGGGCTTTCGCTCGTACTACATTATGGATGTGAAGCTGTTTTAGGAGTATCAGAGAGATACAGAAAAAGCTAGGACCGACCTAGCTTTTAATATTTATTCAGCAATCAAGGTCTCAAGACCAACCTTCATCATGTCGGTGAAGGTGTTTTGGCGTTCTTCTGCCGTTGTGTCTTCTTCTGGGTGAACCAAGCTATCTGAAATCGTCATGATTCCAAGAGCCTGCACACCGTGTTGCGCTGCCAGGTAGTAAAGGGCTGCCGTTTCCATTTCGATGGCTTTGACACCGAGCTCGCCTAGCTTCATGTTGCGCTCAGGCATGTTGGAGTAAAAGACATCTGACGACAAAACGCTGCCGACGTGGGTTGTAAGCCCTAACTCTTTTGCGATGTGGTAGGCCTTGTCCAACAAGCCAAAGTCTGCGATTTGTGGGAAATCATACTCTGGGAAGTCGTTGCGGATAATATTTGAGTTGGTCGCTGCGGCCTGGGCCAAGACCAGTTCACGTACGTGAACGTCTGGGTCAATCGAACCAGCTGTTCCCACACGGATGAGGCGTTTCACGCCGTAGTCAACGATAAGCTCACGAGCATAGATAGAGATGGATGGCATCCCCATCCCGGTCCCCATAACAGAGACACGGTGGCCCTTATAGGTCCCAGTGTAGCCAAACATGTTGCGGACTTCGTTGAAGCACACAGCATCTTCAAGGAAGTTCTCCGCAATGAACTTGGCACGAAGCGGATCTCCAGGCAGGAGAATTTTATCAGCGATATCGCCTTGAGCGGCGGAAATGTGGATTGACATAATTAAGATACCAAGCCCGTCAAAAATCCGACTTGAAAATAGGCGACGGCCAGAAAATCCTGATTTTCTAGGACGGCGGTCTTTTTCACAAGGATTTCGGGCGGGTTCAATTCCTTTCTTCAAATATAAATAGATAATACGAAAGAGAGCAAGCTTTCCGCTCGTGTTCAAATCAGATGAACAGACTCTCTTTCATTTCTTTAAGATATATAATTGCTTTGAAAGTAATGGAGAGACACCGTCAAAATAGGAAACTGACGATGTATCCTTGGATACAAGACAGTTTATCTTTTTCACACAGTTCTCCGTCCGAATTCAGTTAGAAGAATTCGGCGTTCATTCCTTTCTTGTTTTATACTGAGAAAGTCCGTAGCTCGAGTTCAAATGTGCGAAACTCGGAATCCTCTTCTTTCTTTGATGATGTTAGATGATAGTAAATTTCGACCTTTACTTTAAGCTTGCTTACATATACGGTTGCTCTGTAAACCCAAAAATCTTTCTGAAGAATGCCAAAGGCAAGGCATAGATAGATCTGTTGTAGCGAGATACCGTTTCATTATGGTAAAGACGCTGGTTAGTCACCATAGCTGTCGCTTCTTTTATCTCAGCCATCAAGGCTTCTAAACTATGATTAGCAGTCCCCTTGGTATCACGCTCAATACGTTCAACTAATTTTGTAACTTTCTCTGAAACCTGAGAAATATTTTCATGATGACCTAAAGATGTGGATTGATTTGACAATTTTTTCTTGGTTTGATAATGCTGGTTATCCGTTCCATCTGAAGTAGCATGATCAGAATTTTTTTCCTCTTCAACTAGCTCAGAAAAGGTCTGTTTGACAGACATTTTCAATTCATGGTCCATCATCTTATCTGTTACATCTTGCAACTGCGTTAACAATTGCTTGACATGATCTTCTTTTATCGAAATGGCGTAAAAAGACGAGTTAATTTCTTCTTTGAAATTAATGACTTTCGTGTATTGCATAATAAAACTAATCACACAATAAGTAACAATCGCCAATACAACAGAAGCACCACTAAAGGGCTCATAATCCATCTCATTAGGGTCAGGTTCCAAAGCTGCAAAAATAATTAACCAAAAAATTGTCAACATAGCCATCAGGCCCAACGCTTTCAAGACCTGAAACCATGGTTTATTTGTCATACACTCTCTCCTACAACTCTGCCAAGATTGCCTTAACTAGCGCTTTGAAATCACCCTTGATTTGTTGGGTAACAGCGACAACTTCTTCGTGATTGAGTTCTGACTGAAAACCTGCCGCAAAGTTAGTAATAGCTGAAATTCCCAAGACTTTGAGTCCAGAGTGGGCTGCTACAATGACTTCTGGAACAGTTGACATGCCAACCACGTGAGCGCCCATGGTCTTGAAGGCGCGGATTTCTGCAGGCGTTTCGTAACAAGGTCCTGTCACACCAAGGTAGACACCTTCGTCAAGCTTGATGTTCAATTTTTCTGCAACCGCAAAAGCTTTTTCACGATAGGCCTTGGTGTAGGCATCCGACATATCAGGGAAGCGTGGCCCAAAGTCCTCTAGGTTTTCGCCAATCAACGGATTTTGACCTGTCATGTTGATATGGTCAGAAATCGCCATCAGAGTCCCTGGCCCGTAGCCGATTCCACCGGCTGCATTGGTCACAATCACACCCTCACAGCCCAAGGCTTTCATGACGCGGACTGGGAAGGTCACCACATCCAGGTGATTGCCCTCGTAGAAGTGGAAACGTCCTTGCAGGGCTATGACCTTGCGACCAGCCAAGTTACCATAAACCAGTTTTCCAGCGTGTCCAACTACTGTTGACTGGCCCCAGTTGGGAATGTCAGCGTAATCAATGATAATCGCATTTTCAACTTCTTCTGCCAATTCACCTAGTCCAGATCCTAAAATCAGACCAAATGCTGGCTCTGTCATGCCTTTATCACGCAAAAAATCACGTGTTTCATAAATTTTTTCCAGTAATGTCATATATTTCTCCTTTTATGATGTCATCAATTCCCATACCCGTTCTGGAGGACGACAGATGAGAGAGCCCTTAGCTGTTGTGACAATAGGCCGTTGAATGAGACTTGGGTATTGTACCAAGGTCTCATAAATAGCTTGGTCTGTCAGTTCTGCTGGCAGGTTCAATTCTCGGTAGAGTTTATCAGTTTTTCTTATCAAATCTTGAGCAGGTAGTCCTAGATTTTTTAGGTCATCGACAGTCGGAACATTTTCTAGATAATTGACAACCCGCAGGTCATAACCAGCCTCTTCGATTAGTTCCAAGACCTTGTTGGACTTGCTACAAGATTGGTTGTGGTAAATGGTAATATCTGTCATAATCTCTCCCAAACTGGTAAAGAAATCTGCTCTGCTATTAGACCAACGATCCCAAAAAGCTTTCTCCAATCATGGCCTTGTCAACCCCAAAGTTCTCTGCAATCGTCGCTGAGATGTCTGCAAAATGTCCCTGTGGCAAGATGCCAGATCCTGTCAAAGAAGGGCTATAAGCCAAGAGCGGAATGTACTCACGGGTATGGTCCGTTCCAACATAGGTTGGGTCATTACCATGGTCAGCTGTGATAAGGAGCAGGTCACGCTCGCCCATCGCTACCATAATCTCAGGCAATCGAGCATCAAACTCCTGCAAGGCATCCCGGTAGCCTGCCGTATCACGACGGTGCCCAAAAAGGGCATCAAAGTCAACCAAGTTTGTAAAGGAGAATCCTGTCACAAATTCAGGATCTTTCATAGTTTGAATCAGGACATCCACACCATGCATGTTGGACTTAGTGTGACCCTGATCGTGATTAATTCCCGCACCGTTGAAAATGTCATTAATCTTACCAACTGAATAGGTGGCAATACCAGCTTCATTTAGCTTGTCAAGAACAGTCGGTGCAAATGGCGACACCGCATAATCATGGCGGTTAGCCGTACGGGTGAAGTTGCCGGGGGTACCCACATAGGGACGGGCAATAATCCGACCGAGCAGGGCAGGACGTTCCAGAGTGATTGAACGGGCATACTCACAGATACGGTAAAGCTCATCTAGCGGAATGATGTCTTCGTGGGCGGCAATTTGTAGAACTGGATCCGCAGAGGTGTAAACAATCAGCTCACCGGTCTCCATCTGACGAGGACCAAAATCATCAATAACCGCTGTTCCAGAATAAGGCTTATTAGCCTCACGTATAATCTTTCGGCCTGAAAATTCTTCGATTTTAACCAAGATTTCTTCTGGGAAACCATCCCAGAAGGTGTCAAAAGGCTCAGTGATGTTGAGGCCCATGATTTCCCAGTGACCGGTCATAGTGTCCTTACCAAGCGACACTTCTTCTAGCTTAGTCACGTAGCCTGTTGGATTTTCTTCTGCAGGAACGGTTGCTAGAGCTGTGCTACGTGGAATATTGCCCAAACCAAGTTTTGCCATGTGTGGCACGTTAAGGCCAGCAGTTTCAGCAATATGCCCCAGGGTGTCAGACTTGGTGTCGTCCTCACCAGCGTTGAAAAAGTTGATTGCGTCAGGCGCAGCGCCAATCCCAACAGAATCCAATACAATCAAGTGAATACGGTCAAATTTAGCCATCTTACTTCTCCTTTTTTTCTAAAATCGTGATGCCGTCTTTTCCGGCTGAAATCACGGTATCTACCATGTCGTTGAAGAGACCGTGCTCCACAACGCCGACAGTCGTATCAAGCTCTGCCGCCAAGGCAATCGGATCTGGAATTTTTTTCAAATCCAAATCGATGATAAAGTTGCCCATGTCGGTCAGATAACGCTGGCCATCTGCCTCACGGAAGGCTGGGTTGTAGCCTTTTTGAGCAAAATGGCGGAGCAGTTTTTCAGCCCCGTACTGAACGACCTCAACAGGGAGTTTAAAGGCGCCGAGTGTATCAACCAGCTTGCTCTCGTCCACAACCCAAATATAATGATCCGTCGGCACAGCTACGACTTTCTCCATGAGAAGGGCGCCACCGCCACCTTTGATGCCGTTGAAGGCTGGATCTACTTCATCCGCTCCATCCACTGTCACGTCGATACGGTCAATTTTGTCAATGGAGGTCAAGGGGATTCCTAAACCTTCTGCCTGGGCAGTTGTTCGTGATGAAGTTGTTACTCCAAGGACCTTGAGCCCTTCTTCATTGACGCGACGACCGATTTCCTCTACGAAATAATAAGCCGTTGAACCGGTTCCTAGTCCAATGGTCATTCCATCTTTGACGTATTCTGCTGCCTTGATACCTGCTTGTTTTTTGAGTGCTTCCATTTCTACTCCTAAATCTAAGATACAAAAACGAGCTCTGCCATGTTACTTGACAGTTATTTTAACACTTCATTATAGCATAATTTTCTCAGATCAGCGACCCTTCGCCAATCGCTTTTTATAGAATATTTTTGAAATTAGTTTTAAAAATTGGAACCGAAAAAGGGCTCTATAATTTCTGTAGTGGGTAGCTCCCCTGCAGAGATTATGGAGCCTTTTTGAATGTAGAAAAAAAGTCCCATATGACCTATAATGAAAAGCGAT
>NZ_JBHRZV010000012.1:0-37005 GCF_042649745.1 Streptococcus caprae
CGACGTCAGTGTCAGAACGGTGCGGGGGACCTTTTGAAGTTGGAAATAGAGCTGACGACGTCAGTGTCAGAACGGTGCGGGGGACCTTTTGAAGTTGGAAGTAGAGCTGACGACGTCATTGTCAGAACGGTGCGGGGGACCTTTTGAAGTTGGAAATAGAGCTGACGACGTCAGTGTCAGAACGGTCCGGGAAGAGACCGTTTCAGCCTGAGCTCATAAACCCAGAAGCGAAGTCATCGAACTCTTATTCTCTTTTAGGAGTTCTTTCCCCTCGCTTTTTAGTTTGTTCAGTAGCTCTGCTATCTTACAAAATGAATGACAGAATAATACTTCTAAGAATACTATCGAAAAGAGCAACGAAAAGATCTGAGGCACCCTTGTTTAATTTGCTTCTGCGAACAGTGGACGCAACGAGTAGAATGATTTTCACAGCCAGTTCCCTACGATCAAGACCTTTCCTAATTGAGTCATAAGTCATCCACCGTAGTTGAGAGTCAAGAGTGTTCGATGATTAATGCTGCAAATTTCCAGCCAATAAAGTATCCATGAGCTTCATGATATAGAAAAAAGCCCTGAAGGGCTTTTTAGCAAATTCCATGGCTTAGAAGAGACCGTATACCAAGACGGCAAGGACTGCACCAACCAATGGGCCGACAACTGGAATCCAAGCATAGCTCCAGTCAGAATCGCCTTTGCCCTTAAGTGGTAAGATGGCGTGCATGATGCGTGGTCCAAGGTCACGGGCAGGGTTGAGGGCGTATCCAGTTGTACCACCTAGTGAGAGACCCAGTCCCCAGATGGTGAAGGCCACACAGATGGTACCAAGGCCATTCGCCATTTCATAGAAACCAAAGCTCAAAATCGCTAAGACAAGGACAAAGGTTCCCAAGATTTCGCTTAATACGTTCGAGGCATCGTTGCGGATGGCTGGACCTGTCGCAAAAGTTCCGAGGATACCAGCAGGATCAGTTGCTTCGTCATAGTGTGGTTTGTGCATAAGCCATACCAGAGTTGTTCCAAGCATAGCACCAGCCATTTGAGCCACAACATAGCTACCAAAAGTTGCCCAGCTAATGTCGCCTTTTACTGCAAAAGCGAGAGATACTGCAGGATTGAGGTGAGCAGGGGCGATATTACCTGAGATATAGGCGGCAATCATAACGGCAAAGGCCCAACCAGCTGTGATGACAATCCATCCGGCATTGTTATTCTTAGTCTTTGGTAGGACAACTCCTGCCACGACACCGTTACCGAGGAGGATAAGCAGGGCTGTTCCTAAAAATTCTCCAAATACATCCATTCCCATAAGAATAGTCTCCTTTTCTATTGATTAGTTTTTCTGTTTCAAGTGTGCCAAGTCGTTTTCAGCAAGAGCCTCTGCCAAGTCTTGTGCTTGGGCTGCCTGCTCTTCAGCTGACCAGCCGTAGTAGGCTGCCATTTCAGCGAGGACTGGCTCTACTAAAGCGTCGACTTGCTCACGTTTGAAGAGCATGTAGTTGGTCCGACGCAGGAAGAAATCAACCGGTGTTAAGGCCATTTCATGGCTCATGGCATAATGCAGGGACAAGGTGTCTGCCAGGCTAAGGCCTGCGGCTTGTTGGACTGTTTCAGCAAGAGCGTAAACAGTTGGCACATTTGAACCGTAGAGATTGGCCAGGTAACGAGCTTCTTCTGGTGAGAGGCCTTTTAAGATACCCAGCTGGGCAAAGGCGTCTAGTTCCTTGTCGACATTGGCAGAGTTGATTTCCCCACCAGAGACAGGATAGGTTGCTGAGTTGATAAGACTAAAGCTCCGCTCAAATTCCTCTCTGAGGATA
Source organism: Streptococcus caprae (assembly GCF_042649745.1). Classification (NCBI taxonomy): domain Bacteria; kingdom Bacillati; phylum Bacillota; class Bacilli; order Lactobacillales; family Streptococcaceae; genus Streptococcus; species Streptococcus caprae. The sequence continues at coordinate 1,818 of NZ_JBHRZV010000012.1, forward strand.
CTAAGAATGAGCTCCATAGCTCCCTGAGCCATCTTGCGGTAGTCGGTAATTTTACCACCTGCAAGGGTAATGAGGCCGTTGTCGTCACGTTCCAAGCTTGAACCGCGAGACACAGCAGATGGATCCAAGGTCTTTTCAGACAAGCTACCTTCCAGGGTCTTAACCGCAGATTCTACATCTTCGCGGGTCTTTTCATCGACCAGGTAAGCCTTAACCGTTCCGATGAGGTTGTCAAAGCTCTCATCGCTGATTTTACCGCTGTTACCGCCATTGTAGTCTGAAGCAGAGTTGCCAGACAGGAGCGGACGCAGGCCGACCCAACCGCTTTCGATATCATCGATGGTCAAGTAGGCATCTGGGAAGCGGTTATTGACGATAGAGATGAGGTAATCTACATCTTCTTGGGTCACGCGTGGGTGCGCCAAATCGCCTGTGTAGTCCGTATCGGTTGTTCCAAAGTAGGTCTTGTTTTCCCGTGGGAGGACAAAAATCATCCGTCCATCGCCTAAGCCAGTATCGAAATAGGTCGGTTGGTCTACTTTGATGCGGCTGCTATCCACGACCAAGTGCACCCCTTTTGTTGGGCGCATTTGGTGGACATCTGGGCCGTTTGACAGGTTGCGCACCTCATCGCTCCATGGACCTGTTGTGTTGATGACCAGGCGGGCCTTGATCTCAATCACTTCATCTGTCAGGAGGTCACGCGCAGTCACCCCAGCCACCTTGCCTGCTTCATCATAGAGGAAGCCTTCAGCCTTGACGTGGCTAGCAATGTAGGCACCGTCTTGATGGGCCCGTTTGATATTTTCAATCACGAGACGGGCGTCATTGTTGCGGAAGTCCAGATAGAAACCACCACCAATCAACCCCTCTTCCTTGAGACCGGGAGCCTTGGCCAGAACTTCTTCCTTGGTCAGCATTTTGTTGGCAAAAGGTGTGTTGGTCACATTGGCCAAGAGGTCATAGAGGTCCATAGCTACCTTGAGACGGAAGAGGCTAAAGGTGGAGCCTGGTTCATCGTAGACTGGAAGTAACATCGGGTCTGGTTTTGGGATGTGGGGGGCAATCCGCTGCACCACTGCCCGTTCAGAAACCGTGTCTGCCACGACTTCTACATCGAATTGCTTGAGGTAACGCAAGCCCCCGTGAACTAATTTAGTTGACCGGCTGCTGGTCCCTTCTGCAAAGTCCTGCATTTCAATGAGACCAGTATCCAGGCCACTGGCAGCAGCCTGTAAGGCCACCCCAGCACCTGTAATCCCGCCCCCGATGACCAATAGGTCTAGAGTGTGTTCTTGCATTTTTTGCAGGTCTAGTCGTCTGCTATTTCTTGAAAATTCCATCGGAACCTCCTATTCTTCTGACGCAAAGACTTGAGTCGCTTTGACAGCCCGTTTCCAACCCTTGTAGAGTTGCTCCTTGCGAGAGTCGTTCATGCTTGGTGTAAAGAGTTCACCCGTTTCATTGAGGGTCTTAAGCTCATCCAGGTCTTTCCAGTAACCGACAGCCAGACCTGCCAAGAAGGCTGCACCCAAGGCTGTTGTTTCCAAGTTTTTGGCACGCGCAATATCAATACCTAGAATGTCAGACTGGAACTGCATGAGGTAGGCATTCATGGCTGCACCACCGTCCACCTTCAAGACTGGGATGTCAATCTTAGCGTCAGCTTTCATGGCATCGATGACATCACGAACTTGGTAGGCAATGGATTGAAGCGTCGCTTTGACGAAATCTTCCTTGCTGGTACCGCGAGTAAGGCCAAAGACCGAACCACGCGCTGCTGAATCCCAGTACGGTGCACCTAGACCCGTAAAGGCAGGTACCACATAGACCTCATCATCGCTCTTAGAAGCACGGGCCAGGTCTTCTGACTCAGGCGAGGCGGTTACCATGCGTAGACCATCGCGAAGCCATTGAATGGCAGAACCCGCTACAAAGACCGACCCTTCCAAGGCGTAATGCACTTTGCCATTGATGCCATAACCGATAGTCGTTACCAGTTGGTTGTCCGAGTAGAGGAGGTCTTCGCCCGTGTTCATGACGATGAAAGAACCTGTTCCGTAAGTGTTTTTGACCATACCAGGTTCAAAGGCCAGTTGACCAAAGAGAGCTGCCTGCTGGTCACCCGCCATGCCTGAGATAGGCACTTCACCACCATAAAAATGGAAGGAAGCAGTATGACCATAAATTTCAGAATTAGACTTGACTTCTGGCAACATAGCCGCTGGAATATTGAGCAGTTTGAGGATTTCTTCATCCCACTTGAGCTCTTTGATATTGTAGAGCATGGTACGAGCAGCATTTGAGTAGTCGGTCACATGAGACTTGCCGTCTGTCAATTTCCAAACCAGCCAAGTATCAATGGTCCCAAAGAGCAATTCGCCTTTTTCAGCCCGCTCTTGCGCACCCTCTACATGGTCCAAAATCCAACGCACCTTGGTCGCTGAGAAGTAAGCATCGATAACCAGACCCGTTTTCTTATGGAAGAAATCTTCGTAACCGTCTTTCTTGAGTTGGTCTGCAATCGGCGCTGTCTGACGGGATTGCCAAACGATAGCGTTGTAGATAGGGAGACCTGTTTCCTTGTCCCAAACAACTGTTGTTTCACGCTGGTTGGTGATCCCAATCGCTTCGATTTGATTCGGCTTGATGCCGCTTTCGATAAAGGAACCAGCAATAACTGATTGCACAGAGTTCCAGATTTCATTGGCATTGTGCTCTACCCAGCCTGCTTGTGGGAAGATTTGGGTGAACTCTTTTTGGCTCGAGCTGATTTTTTCACCCTTTTTGTTGAAGATGATGGCACGGGAGCTGGTTGTTCCCTGGTCGATGGCCATGATGTATTTTTCTTGTGACATAGGTTTCTCTCCTTTGTTTTTGATTACGCTTACATTTTATCAAATAAAGAATAGTCCATCCTCTCAACTTTTTTAGAAATACTTGAAAAAATTGAGAGGATGAAGGCTAGTAGCTTGGGAAACTTGGGAGGACAAACTCTTCTTTATCGAGTAAAAGATCTTGAAGCCAAGCTGCAATCGCTTGTTGGTCCTTCTTTTGGAGAGGACCATGCAGACGATAGCTTGGGCCGCTAATGTGACGCTGTAAGGCTTGGTTGGTAATGAGTCCGTCGTAGTCCTCTCCTAGCTGATAGGGCAAAAATTCTAGTAGCCGATTATAAGCCAGCTCTTTTTCTAGACTTGCCTTAACCAACTCTAGGGCCAAATCTCCTCCTGACATATCTAAGGCAATACGCAATTTTTCCTGTCGTGTTTGATTGAGGAAGGCCAAAAGGCTAAGCAAATGCCAGCGCAGTTCACAAGTCAGTCCACTGACTCCAGCAGTACCAGGTAAGAGTTTATCTACCAAGAGGCTTTGTTTTTCGCCCACAAAATCAATGAAGTAGGCCGTTTCCAGATTGTACTCTCTCTGAAAACTCCAAATCGTTCCTTGAAAAAAATATTGGCGGTGAAGGATTCGTCCCAGGACTTCGGTTACTTGATGGGGAAGATGTTGCCCGCAAATACCTTGGGCCCTTAGGTGCTGGATAACTACAGTCATTTGGTCGGCTACAGGTCCTCCGAATCCAAGTAAGAAAGTCATGGTATGAGCTGGTAAGGTTTCTAAGGAGACCAAAAAGGCGAATATATTATGAGCCTCTCCCTCATCCAACTCAACGGCATAGCGACTAAAATAGCGCAAGCAGGCCCTTTCTAGACGTTGGTAGAAAATATTGTTCTGATAAGGTTGCAGGAGCTGAGACAGATGACTTGAGTCAGTATTGCCTTTATTCCAACGTTTATGACTGATCAAAATCCAGAGGCTAATAGCCTGTCTATTCTCTGGTAGCAAGGTTGTTTGACATAAGCGTTCAATAACCTGAACTTCCTTATGTAAATCAGGCTGAGTTTCCAGGTCTTGGAGTTGTTCGATGGACCAGGTTCGTCTCAAGAGGCACCAATAGAAATAGCGGATTTGATGTTCAGGTCCTTTCCAATGGCCATTGTAAATGCCACAGTCAAATTCTTTTAACAGCTCATTTAGTCCTGAGAGATGACGGTGAAAGGTTGCTTCACTGACCCTTAATTGCTGGCTCAGTTTCTGGATAGCAAAGGCTGAGTGGTCCAAGAGATAGAGTAAAATTTGGTACTTAATAGAGCTATCTAAAAAGGAGTCCAGAACGAGAGACCAATCGACATCATGGACGAGAAGGAGTTGGCAAGAGTCTTCTTGTACGACTAGGGGTCCCACTAGACTGGTTAGCAAGTGGTCCTCTTGGTAGTATTCCAAATATTTAAGGACGGTCGCCTTGGACAGACCTGATTCTTGGCATAATTGTTTGATGGGGACAGCCTGAGTGGTTTCCTTAAGTTGACAGAGTAGGCGATAAATTCCTGCCTCGGTCTTTTCCATGAGTTGACTTATTTCCATAATTCACCTCGCTGGTCCAAACTTTTTAGGAGAACTTCATGTAAGTGGAAGAAGAGTTCTTGTTCTCCAGCAGTATATAGAAAGTCCTGAAAGGCCAAATCACGGTCGGTTTTCTGCTCTGCCATTGGATAGACTAGGGCTTGAAGTAAGGTGGAACAATCGCGTTTAGCCAGGGTCTGGGCTCCTAAAATCCGCCCAGTATCAGCTGTGACTACCAATCGAATAAAGAGGAGGCTTGGATCTCTGAGGCTGCAGGGAGACTTATAGTCGACGACTCGGATGTTCTCATAAAGTCCAGCTTCCTCTGCGGTTAAACCAATAGCAGAGCGATACCAGCCAAACTGGTGGCCTGCAACTAAACGAACCGAAAGGGGTAAGGCGACCTTGGGCTGAAAGAGATTGTAGGCCGCTAATTCTCCTGTCTTTAAGGCAGTGTTAATCAGGGGCATGTAACTAAAATCCTTATCCTCTAACAAGGGTAATTGGACCATATCCCCGGCCGCAAAGATATGAGGTAAGGAGGTTTGGAGATAGCTATTTACCCGTACAGTCTTATCCGCAGCTAAAATTGGGAGATCTTCGAGAAATGTAGTGTTGGGACGAAAACCTGCACAAAGCATGATCGCATCAACGTGAACCACCTGTCCTCGACTCATTACCTGTAGACCCTTTGAATTTGATATAATCTGTTGCACCCTTTCCTGGCAGTGAATTTGAACTCCAGATGCACGCATACTATTTTCCAAGGGCTCTAGGATATCACTGTCGTAGAGTTTAAAGTCTAGACTTGGATTAGCTTCAAAGAGATGGACTTCTTTTCCCATCCTGATGTAGGTTTCACTGGCTTCTATTCCAATTTGACCTGCTCCGATAATGGCGATTCGCTTAGCCTTTTTGAGCACTGCCTCAGCTTCAAGGCTGTTGGCATAATCCTTGGACATCAGAACTCCGGGAAGGTTGCTTCCCTTGATATAGGAAGACTGTTGGGTTGAGCCAGCTGCCAAAATCAGCTTATCATAGGCTTGGGTGTGACCATTAGAGAAGAAAACTACTTTTTGGGTTGGATCTACTCTTACAACCTCCTGGTTAAGGAGTAACTGGACACCAGCCTGATCCAGCTGTTCTCGGGAGAAAAAGCTATAATTCCAAGTGGCCTGGTCGCTTCTCAGGGCCCAATTAAGGGAATTTGGGATATAAGCCAAGGTTTCATGACGGTCAATGACAATCACCTGAGATTCAGGATAGAGTTGGGCTGATTTTATAGCTGCAGATAGACCTGCAAAGGAGGCCCCAATAATCACAATTTTCATAGCACTCTTTCTAAGTTTCAAAAAGGAAAAGGGGAGCAGGATTCAAACTGATACATATAGTACAGAGTTCAAATCCTCACCTCTTTCATTCGAAATGGATCAAGACAGTTCCTTTTTGTCAATCATTATTTTTGAATCGTGAGTTCGTCTAATTGGGCTAAGACAGCGTCTAAATCAGCTCCTGCCTGCAAAAGCGCTGCCGCAGTATAGGCTCCTTCCACAATTGGAACCTGTTGAATCAGAATTGTCTTATCTGAAAAATCAGCCACCATTTCCATATTCATCCGCGCACTTCCCAAGTCAAAGAAAGCCAGTACTGTCTCACAAGGGTTGGCTTCTACTATCGCTTGAACTTGGGCAAAACTGGTACCAATACCGCCCTCATCTGTCCCACCGACATAAGTCAGCGAAACATCTTTTGCGACCTCACTAATTAAGTCTACCACACCTTGGGCCAATTTTTTGGAATGAGAAACGATACAAATCCCAATCTTATTCATCCAGACCACCTACCTCTAGTAAGGCATGAAAGAGTAGACCGGACGAATACGAACCTGGGTCAATGTGTCCAATAGATCGCTCTCCTACATAGGAAGCACGACCCTTGGTCGCAAGGGTGTGTTTACTGGCATGAACTAGGGCTTCGATAGCGTCAGACGTTAGACTATGGTCGTGTAGCGCTTCTACAACACCTGTCCAGACATCCACCATAGTCTTTTCTCCGACTTCAGCCTTGCCACGTTTTTGGATCATCTCCAGACCAGCCGCTAAGCTTTCTGCTACCGATTGACCAGCCTGCTGAGCTTTCATGATACCCATAAAAGCTGAACCGTAAAGGGGACCTGAAGCCCCGCCGACCTTGCTCAGGAGTTGCATGGAAACAATTTTAAAAACATCTGCACTCGTTGCAAACTCCTTACCAGCCAACTCGTCCATCACCGCAGCCATCCCACGGGCCATGTTGCCCCCGTGGTCACCATCGCCAATCGGCGTGTCCAATTCACTCAGATAATCTTTATTGGCTTGAATCTTGTCATTAAACTGCTCCAGCCAACGAACTGCTGTTTCTACCTTCATATCCTTCTCCTTACCAAGCTGCCGTTGTCACAGGACTATTGAGCGCCTCCAACCAAGCCTCATCTTCGACTTTTAACAAGGTCAAAGACAAGCCCGCCATGTCAATGGCTGTCATGTAATTGCCCAATTTCTTGTAGGCGACCTCTAAACCTGCATCTGCCAGCAAGCCTGCCACATCATTAGCAAAGACGTACTGTTCCATGAGCGGTGTATTTCCTAGGCCATTGATGAGAATGGCAAAGCGGTCACCAGATTGAGCGTCAAAGGAATCTAATAACTTGCCGACTAACTCTTTTGCCAAAATAGCAGAGCTTTCCAATCTTTCCTTGCGGTAGCCAGGTTCTCCGTGAATCCCGACACCGTACTCAATCTCGTTATCCGCCAATACAAAACCAGGTTTGCCAACCTCAGGAACGGTCGCGCCACTCAGTGCCACCCCAATCGTGTGAATGTTTGGCACCAATTTGTCCGCTAATTCTTTAATGTCAGACAAGGACTTGCCTTCACGCGCAGCATGTCCCAAAATCTTATGTACCAACACTGTCCCTGCTACACCGCGACGGCCTTGGGTATAGAGACTATCTTCGACCGCAATGTCATCGTCTACGACAACACTCGCTACCTCAACGCCTTCCATCTCTGCCATTTCTTGGGCCATCTCAAAGTTCATAATGTCGCCAGAGTAATTCTTGATGACCATAAAGACACCAGCTCCTTCGTCTGTTGCCTTGATGGCTTCTAACACTTGGTCAGGAGTTGGAGAGGTAAAGACAGCACCACACACTGCGGCTGACAGCATCCCTTCTCCGACAAATCCAGCATGAGACGGTTCGTGCCCAGAACCACCACCAGAAATCAGGGCTACTTTCCCTGTTTTTGGCGCTTTACGGGTGATGACTTCAAAGCCCTCTACACGCTCTACCAAGTCGCTATGGACAAAGCAAAGACCGTTGAGCATTTCATCGACAACAGCAGTTGGGTCATTGATCACTTTTTTCATGGTGATTCTCCTTTATATTTTTGAGCTGGTCAGTTTTGCTGACTGAAATCCAGCTGGTTTTGATATAATTAGTATAAAAGAAAGCGTTTTAATTGAAAAGGGACAATTTTTCTATTCTGTCCTTGTAACGGATTTCCCTTTCGTGCTACACTAAGATAGAAAAGCAGGAGGATACATGTCGAATTCTCTCATTACCAAGAAAAAAATAGCGAGAGCCTTTAAAGAAACCTTGACGGAAAAAGAATTTGAAAAAGTCTCTGTGACAGATATCATGGAAACGGCGCAGATGCGACGACAAACCTTTTACAGCCACTTTTTAGACAAATACGAACTCTTAGAGTGGATTTTTAAGACAGAGTTGCAAGAACAAATCATTGATAATCTCAATTACATCTCTGGTATTGGTCTTTTGCATGAAGTGTTTTACTTTTTTGAACAAAATCGGAGTTTCTACAAAGCCCTCTTTGCTGTACAAACGCAAAATGATTTTTTGTCTTATTTCCAAGATTACTGTTTGCAAATGGTCGTCAAAATCGTTGCCGAATATGGGCAAGAGCACCTGGTGACGATTCCGCAAGAAGAGAAGAATTTCTTCTTTCATTACCATGCAGCAGCGCTGGCACAGACGATTAAATCCAACCTCAACCAGCCCGACGTTGACTTCTTTGCTTTGGCACAATACACAGAAACGCTATTGCTCAGTTTTTTAGAGCACTATACTAGGTAAAGGATTTCCTATGACGGTTACAGAAGATTACATCCAGGAGTTACTGACCTATGCTCCTCATATCCAACAATTAACAGGTACTCATTTTCTCTACAATAGCCAACAGGACCCCCATCTCATTCCTGTCTTATCAGGAGGAGGGAGCGGCCACGAACCTGCCCATTTAGGCTATATCGGAAAAGGAATGCTAACAGGGGCCCTGGCAGGCCAGCTGTTTGTTCCTCCTACTACCGAAGAAATCGTAGCAGCATTGACTTTTCTAGACAAAGGAAAAGGAGTTTTTGTCATCGTCAAGAATTTCGAGGCAGATTTAGCCGTGTTTCAAGCAGCTATTGAGCACGTACGCACGCAAGGTCACGATATACGGTATGTCGTCTCTCATGATGACATTTCTGTCGAAGCCAGCTTTGCCCGTAGACACCGTGGTGTAGCAGGTACCCTCTTTCTCCATAAAATAATTGGTCAAGCAGCCCAAAACGGCGCTTCGCTGGATGAGTTGGAACAGCTAGGCTTGGCACTGAGCCCAACCATTGCCACCTTAGGAGTCGCTATGAAGGCCCCGCATTGTCCCATTAGCCAGCAACCCCTATTTGAGCTAAGAGAAGGCTTCATTTCCTACGGTGTCGGCATCCATGGTGAGGCAGGCTACAAGACCGTTCCTTTTGTCTCGTTGGAAAAATTAGCCATTGAGTTGGTCAATAAACTCCGCATGTTTTTCCGTTGGAAAGTAGGGGATTGCTACGCTGTTCTCATCAATGATTTAGGATCCACCCCCGCTGAACAAGTCAGCCTATTTACCCAACAGGTCCTGGAATTGCTGGAAGTGGAGGGGTTAACTATTGCATTTGTCAAATCTGGCCGTTTGATGACCAACCTGGATATGACTGGCCTGTCCGTTTCCATGTGTCATCTAACGGAAAAACACTGGGTAGAATTACTCAACAGCGATACAAATGCCCCGGCTTGGAAATAACACAATTGTTCTTAATCCTCTAAAATTCAGCTTTTCATGCTATAATAAAACCTATGAATGATAAGATTTTAGAACAGTTAGAATTTCACAAGGTCAAGGCTCTGTTTGAGGGTTATTTCCAGACGGAGCAGGGGCAGGCTGAGTTGCAGAACTTGGTGCCTATGACCGACAAGACCAAGGTAGAACAGGCTTTTGCGGAGTTAGGAGACATGGCAGAGCTCTTTATCGCATCGCCTCATTTCGCGATTGGAGCCAGTAAGGACATTTCGCAAAGTCTCCGTCGACTGGAGCTGGATGCCAGCCTCAACATTATGGAGTGGATTGAGGTCAAAAAGGTCCTCCAGATTTCACAAGACCTGCAACATTTTTATGGAGACCTAGAAAATGTGCAGGTGCCCCATCTGGGAAGACTCTTTGAGAACATTGAGACCTTTCCCAATCTGCAGGGAGCTCTGCTATCCATCAACGACGGTGGTTTCGTGGAAAGTTTTGCCAGCCCTGAGTTGACCAAGATTCGCCAGCAGATTGCCAGCCATGAAGGCCAGGTCCGCCAAGTTCTGCAAGACATGCTCAAAAAACATGCGGATATGTTGTCAGAGAGCCTGATTGCCAGCAGAAATGGTCGCTCGGTCCTACCTGTTAAAAACAGTTACCGCAACAAGATTGCCGGTGTCGTCCATGACATTTCCTCTTCAGGTCAGACCGTTTACATCGAGCCGCGGGCTGTGGTTGCCCTCAACGAGGAGCTTAGTCAGGCCTTGGCCGATGAGCGTCATGAGATTTCCCGGATTCTCAACGCCCTTTCTGACATAGTTCGGCCCCACGCGGCAGCCATCCGCAACAACGCTTGGTTGATTGGGCATTTGGATTTTTTACGGGCTAAGTTTCTCTTTATGAGACATAACGGAGCGACCATTCCTAAGCTCTCAGACCAGCAGGATATCCACCTGCTCAGTGTGCGCCACCCCCTCTTGGCAGAGCCTGTTGCCAATGATTTACATTTCCCCAGTCAGTTGACGGCCATCGTAATCACAGGTCCCAATACAGGTGGGAAGACTATTATGCTTAAGACCTTGGGTATCAGCCAGCTCATGGCCCAGTCAGGCTTGCCGATTTTGGCTGATAAGGGTAGTCAGGTTGGTGTCTTTACGAGAATCTTTGCAGAGATTGGAGATGAACAGTCCATCGAGCAGAGTCTCTCGACCTTCTCCAGCCACATGACCAATACGGTTAAAATTCTGGAAGAAGCAGATAGCGATTCGCTGGTCCTCTTTGATGAGTTGGGAGCGGGGACGGATCCCCAGGAGGGTGCCAGCTTAGCGATGGTCATCCTAGAACACCTCCGCCTGACCCAAATCAAAACCATGGCTACCACCCACTATCCTGAACTCAAGGCCTACGGGATTGAGACAGCCTTTGTGGAAAATGCCAGTATGGAGTTTGACACGGATAGTCTGAGGCCAACCTATCGCTTCATGCAGGGGGTGCCAGGTAGGTCCAATGCCTTTGAAATCGCCCGTCGTCTGGGGCTCTCTGAAGTTATCGTCAAGGACGCTGAGAGCATGACGGATACCGATAGTGATGTCAATCGCATTATCGAGGAGCTGGAGCGTCAAACCCTTGAGACCCGTAAACGCCTGGACCATATCAAGGAAGTGGAGCAGGAAAATCTCAAGTTCAACCGTGCGGTAAAAAAACTCTACAACGAATTTTCACATTCTTATGACAAGGAACTGGAAAAGGCGACCAAGGAGGCTCAGAAAATTGTGGATTTGGCCCTGGCAGAGAGCGAGGAAATCCTCAAAAACCTCCATGCCAAGAGCCAGCTCAAGCCCCATGAAATTATCGAGGCCAAAGGTCAGTTGAAGCAATTGGCACCCGAGGCCCACCTTAAGCACAATAAGGTCCTTAAAAAAGCCAAGAAAGCCCGTGCTGCCAAGGTTGGTGATGATATTCTTATCACTGCCTACGGCCAGCGTGGTACCCTGACCAACCAGCTCAAGGACGGTCGTTGGGAGGCTCAGGTCGGTCTTATCAAGATGACCCTTAAGGCCGATGAATTTACCCTGGTTAAGGCAGAAGCAGAGAGTACAGATAGGCCAAAAGCCAAGCAAGTCAACGTCGTCAAACGCACGACAGGCAAAGGGCCAAAGGCCCGCTTGGACCTCCGTGGCAAACGCTATGAGGAAGCCATGCAGGAGCTGGATGAGTTTATTGACCAGGCCCTCCTCAACAATATGGCCCAAGTCGATATCATCCACGGTATCGGGACAGGGGTCATTCGAGAAGGTGTGAGCAAGTACCTCCGCAGAAACAAGCAGGTCAAGGAATTTGGCTATGCTCCCCAGAGCGCAGGTGGCTCAGGTTGTACAATTGTGACTTTTAAATAACAGAAAAATGGATGGCATTTGGAGCCATCCGTTTTGTTTTTAGAAGGTAAGCAGGTCGCCATCTGCTGGAATGTGCAGGCGGTCTGAGAAGTTGTGGCCTTGTGCAAAAGCTTGCAGATCTTTTCGGGACAGTGCCCAGTGGTTGACGGCCTCCATATGAACAGCGATGAGCTGAGCTTCTGAATGCCGAGCGACAGCTAAGACATCGGCCTTGTCCATGACGACACGACCCAAGCCCTCAAGGGCATTGCCCCCAGCGTTGAGGACGATGACGTCTGGGTTATAGGTATCAATGGCAGAGCGAACCTTGTCGTTCCAGAGAGTATCACCTGCAATGTAGAGGGTTTTCTCGTTTTCTGCTGTAAAGGCAACTCCGCAAACAGAGCCAATGACTTCTTGGACTTCACCAGGAAGTTGCTCCAGGTGGTCAGCGTGCTCGCCATCGGTCTTGTGGAGGGAAATGCTCTCAAAGCTGGTGTCCTCGGTCAGGACACGGACATCGGTAAACCCTGCTTCGGCAATCACGGTAGCGTCAGCTTCATTTTGCACAAAAATCGGCAGTGCCTTATCCAGTACCTCAGCAGCCACAGGGTCCCAGTGGTCGATATGGAGGTGGGTCACGATGACAGCGTCAACACCTGCTGTAATGTCTGTCAGTGCCAGTGGCAAATCCACCAAGGGATTTTGCTCGGTGTTGCCTGAAACAGCGCCTTCAAAGGCTGGATAAGCGCCTTTTTCTGCTAGCATAGGGTCGATAAGGAAGGTTTTTCCAGCGTAGGTTAGGCGGGCAGTGGATTGGCGTAAGTGATGAAATTGCATGTTCGTAAATCCTTTCAAAAATAATAGGTCTATGATACACTAAAAGAAAGCCTGGCGTACAGGCATTTTCCAAAGTAAATCCACCAAAAACTTTAGTTTAGAAAGAAGTTGCTATGTTAGACCAGACAGACCGCCAGATTTTAGAGCTTTTATCAGACAATAGCCGCCTCAAGGTCAAGGAAATCGCAGAGCAGGTCCATTTGACAGCACCTGCAGTATCAGCTCGCTTACAAAAGCTGGAAGAAAAAGGAATTATCCGCGCCTATACGATTGATATTGACCGTAGTCAGACAGGCTGTGCGGTTCATGTTGTGGTTACAGTAACTCTCAACCAGCCCCACCACACTGCCTATCAGGCTTATGTTCATTCCTTTGGCTATCAAGTTGCTAGACATTATCGAACCGCTGGGGCGGGCTGTTATATGATAGAGCTGTATTTCCCGAATAATGAAGACCTGGCTGTGTTTTTAGATGGTTTAGAAGCCTTTGCAAGCTATCAAGTAGCTAGCGTAGTCAATGTGGTGCAGATAGATAAGGAGAAACCATGACAGATATTATTTTGATCCACGGGACCTGGTGTACGGGTGCTGTGTGGGGACAGTTTGCGACGGACCTAGAAAATCTTGGTTTTCGAGTACATACGCCGACCCTACGCTACCATGACCTGCCTTATGACGAGTGTGCTACTAAGGTCGGTACGGTTGGTCTGACCGACTATGTGGATGACTTGGTGGCTCTCATTGAAAGCATGGAACAACCACCTCTCCTCTTGGGGCATTCGCTGGGCTGCTTGATTGGCCAGTTGGCGGCAGCGCGGACTCAAGTGGCAGGAATGATTCTCATGGGACCAGCCCCGACAGCTGGGATTTTTGCCTTTTATCCGACCATGTTGCGTTGCTTTGGCAAGCACTTGTTTGAATGGAAATTCTGGAACAAGCCTATGCTACCCCACAAGTACAAGGACGAGTTTTTCCGCTTTTGCATGAATGTCCAAGACGAAGCAGACAAGGAAGTGGTTTTTGCGGATCTGGTGCCAGAATCTGGCCGGACATACACCGAGATGGCTTTTCCGTTTTTGGACAAGAAGCGCTCCGCCTATGTGGACTTTAGCAAGATTACAGGACCAGTCCTTGTCATCACAGGAACCGAGGACAAGATGGTCGTTCCCGCTATTGCAAGAAGCACAGCTAAGAATTACACGGATGCGGTGCTGGTGTCCATCACAGGTGCTGACCACATGTACGAATCCGGCAAGTTCCGCCAGACGACTGTGGACATCATCGATAGCTGGTTGAGTAAGAAGGGATTTAAGTGATGAACATTAGACCCTATAGACCTGCTGATGATAAACAGTGGGTCTACACCAAGGCTTTGAGCTATCTCTTTTCGCCCTTTTTTGACGACCGTGAGTCGTCTAAACCTGCACTTGAAACGGACATCTATGAGGAACGGATTGAGCTAGTGGCAGAAGTAGGTGGACAGGTCATCGGCCTGCTAGATATAGATATCTACAATCAAGAGTACAGCCGTTCCTATACCTATGCGCCAGCAGACAAGGTGGCTTATTTTACCAACTTGGCAGTCCACCCAGACTTTCAGGGTCAGGGGATCGCACAAGCTCTCTATGAACAAGCCTATGCTCAACTGGTGGAAAAAGGAGTGGAGAAGTTGGCAATTTTTACCCGCGATGGAAATGCGGCCAACCATCTTTATCAGAAGTGGGGAGGGAAGCTCGTCTGTCAGGATTGGCTGGTCGTTGGAGTGCCTAAGGACACGCCAGCTTTCCGCTTTGGTGTGGATTTCAATAAAGGAAGGCTTGCGCTGACGGACATGCAGGGCTCTGCTATTTCCCATTACCTCCGCGAGGGAATCTACATTGTTTCAGATGAAGCTGACTTAGACAACTTTGATATCGAGCAGGTTTACCAGGAGTTTACCTATGTGGTGGATATCGGAATTCATCCGTAGCAAAAAGTGGAAAATATTTTTTGGTTTGGTACAATAAGGACATAAACTAAAGAAAGAGAGACTGATTATGGTACAAGTTGTAACTGATCAAACATTTGTAGACGAAACAAAAGAAGGCTTGGTCCTGGTGGACTTCTGGGCAACCTGGTGTGGTCCATGTCTCATGCAAGCTCCAATCCTTGAGCAATTGTCTGAAGAATTGAGCGAAGACGAGTTGAAAATCGTCAAAATGGACGTTGACCAAAATCCAGACACAGCGCGTGAGTTTGGCATCATGTCTATCCCAACCCTCCTCTTCAAAAAAGACGGTGAGGTTGTCAAGCAAGTAGCTGGTGTTCATACTAAAGAACAAATCAAGGCTATCGTCGCTGAATTAAGCTAAAAAAGAAACCTGAGAATAACTTGCATCAGCAAATTTCTCAGGTTTTTTCTTTATAACCAGTCATTTTCCTGGGCGATGTTGAGGGCTTCGACGAACAAGATAATTAGAACATGATAAGGTTCGGTGAGGTGCTTTCATTGGGGTTTGCTTACAATGAAGATCTTGTATTTATTTCCCGTATTTTTCTTTATAATCCATGCCCCAATCCCACATAGAATCAATAATCGGTTTGAGGCTGAAGCCAGTTTCCGTTAGGGAATATTCAACTCTTGGAGGCACCTCAGCATACACCTTTCGATTGACCAAGCCTTGTCTTTCCATGTCGCGTAACTGATTGGTTAAGACTTTTTGGCTGACTGAGCCAATGGATTTTTTTAGTTCTCCAAATCGCATCGTGCCATTCAACAAGTCACGCAAAATCAAGATTTTCCACTTATCTCCTATCAAGGATAGGGTCGTTTCTACTGGACATGCTGGTAGTTCTTTGTTAACAATCATCATTTCTCCTTAGTATCTTTTTGAAACTTTAAATCTATTATATCCTATTTTATGAAATCAGGCAATTTTTAAAAAATAATAAAAAATTTTTTAAGTCTTAAAATGATTGATAATTCTACAAAAGACACATTTAGGTGACTATAGGCTAAAAAAGTGCCTACTTTCCAAATGAAACTAATGTTGTTAGACTATAGGTGTAAGACATTAAGCCCCAAAAATAATGATTAAAGGAGACAATCTTATGTCACAAAACATTCAAAACGCAAAAGCCCTTATCAACACCTTCGCTACTGGCGATCTTGATACTGCTCGCCATTTATTAGCACCTGATTACATTCAGCATAATCAAGCCTATGCTACAGGTGCAGCTGCTTTTATCAGTGCTGTTGAAGGCTTGGCACAAGCCTCAGTTAAAACGACTGTACAGACTATCCGTGCTTTTGAGGATGGAGACAAGGTCTTTCTTCACACGATTTACAACTTTGCTGGCAGCGGTGAACAAGTTGCTTTTGATATTTTCCGATTTAATGCTGAAGGAAAAATCGCCGAGCATTGGGATAACTTAGATGCACTTGCTGAGCCGAATCCAAGCGGACGAACACAAATCGACGGTGTTGTTGAGACGACAGCAACAGATAAGGAAGCAACTCGCACGCTTGTAACGAATTTTGTTCAAGATGTTCTTCATGGGAAAAACTTAGATAAGTTGACAAGTTATTTCGATGGAGACAACTATATCCAACATAACGCTGGTATTGCAGATGGTTTGTCAGGACTTGGTGCAGCTCTTGTAGCTCTTGCAGAAGCAGGACTAGAAATGGTTTACAAGGAAACTTACCAAGTTCTTGCCGAAGACGATTTTGCACTGGCTATCTCTGAAGGAGAATTTGCAGGACGACATGTGGCCTTCTACGATTTATTCCGTGTTGAAAATGGCTATATTGCTGAACATTGGGTTGTTATCCAAGATATTGTGACAGAAGCGGAAGCGGCAAATGACAATGGGAAATTCTAAGGTGTTGCTTGAAATGGAATTGAAGAATCTTAAGTTAGCTAAACTTTAATTTTTACTCGGTAGATAAATAGAAAAGAGCAATCACCATAACAGTGATTGCTCTTTATCTCTTATTTCTGATTCTGGCTACGTTTTTGGCGATTGTGCGCCTGAATGACGGCCAAGGCCCGTTTGCGGGTCTTGATATTAGGGCTCTTAAGCTTGCGGTAGGCGGACGACAGGTCCATTCTTTCTGCCATGGTGGTCTCCTTTTCAGTTCTTATAAAAATAGCAGAGCTAGTCATCTCACGATGAAAGCTTTACAAAAGACATTATACAACAAAATACTTAACTGGTAAAGTAAAATCTCAAATAAAATACCCATTACAGTATTTTATTTCCCAAAATAAGCTTCTACCATTTTCTTTTGGGGTGTCGCAAAGGGATAGTTGCTAAAGTCTTCTGGGCTAACCCAGGCTAGGTTAGCATTATTCAGGTCACTAGCCCGTTCGATGTGACCTTCTGTCATCACGATCTGCCATTTCTGGTGACTAAAAGTATGCTTGACCTCTGGGAAGGTTTGGTCAGACCAATTTGGCTTGAGCTGGTAGCTTTCTTCAAAAATCTGCTGTTGAGTCAACTGGTCACGAACAACAGGCAGGTCTTCCTCAAAGAGATTGAGCTGTTGACTAACCAAGTTAGCCTCACAGATTGGAAAGGACCAAAATCCCTCCAGAAGTTTCCCCTTGGTGTTCTTTTCAAGTAAAAATTCGCCCTTTTTATTCTGGATAATATAGGCTTGAATGGCCAGAGGACGTGGTTTTTTCTTGGGTTCCTTGATGGGGTACTTGTCCATGGTACCATTGAGATAGGCAGCCGAAAAAGCACGGACAGGACTCTCCTCAGGACGTGGATTTTTAGGACCTTCAATATCGGTGCCTAGATCCATAAGGGCCTGGTTAAAGTCACCAGGACGGTCAGGGTCAATCAGAACTTCCATGATGGCTTGGAAAATCTTACGGTTGGCTGGATTGCCAATATCGTGATCTACTTCAAAGAGTCTGGCCATTACCCGCATGACGTTACCGTCGACTGCAGGCTCAGGAAGACCGAAAGCGATAGAAGCAATAGCCCCTGCCGTATAAGGACCGATACCTTGTAGGCTGAGAATATCGGCGTGATTGTTTGGAAATTGTCCACCAAATTTAGTCATAATCTGCTGGGCAGCCGTCTGCATATTACGGACACGGGAGTAGTAGCCCAAACCTTCCCAGGCCTTGAGGAGTTTCTCTTCAGATGCCTCAGCTAAATCTGCTACGGTTGGAAACCAGTTTAAAAAACGTTCATAGTAAGGAATAACGGTGATAACCTGAGTCTGTTGGAGCATGATTTCAGACACCCAAATAGCGTAAGGATCAGACGTCCGTCGCCAAGGCAAATCCCGCTTTTCTTGGTCATACCAAGCTAGCAAGGTCCGTCGAAAGGACGCAATCTTTTCCTCGTCCCACATAGTAATTCCATATTTTTCAAAATCAAACATAGGACCATTGTACCAAAGTCTTTAACAATTTTAAAACGAAGAATTTTTCAAGAAAGTGTTTTTATTTTCTTACGGGAAAAATGTTGAAAATTTCTTTAGGAATATTTTGGGGAGAAATAGCAGAGCAGTTCGGTCAAACGGAACGTTTCCAAAAAGCCTTGACGAACTTATGCGGCCCCTAAAAATCAAGGTTCGGCTTTCGCGAACAATCTTGTTAGAGAACTTAAGATCGCCAAAACCTTGACAAATGTAAGCGTTTGCTATACAATGAAATCAGAAATAAGGAACAGGGTTCCTCAAGAAAAAATACAAGGAGGGTAATCAAATGCAAATGAATTTAGGACGGTACAAAAACGGAGACTAAAACCTCCGACAGTAGGCAAGAACTTTACAGGAATGGAGGGTGATGCCAGATTTTAGAAAATATAGAAACCCAGAGGGATGGCCGTTAGCTAGAGTAAGCAGAGAATAGACCTTAAGAGAAATGAAATCAGAAACAATGATAGCTCAGCTGACCTGCCCCCTAAAAAAACTATGACAATGCGAAACCGGAGGTATGACTTATGTATATAGCCCGGTACAAAAATGGAGACTAAGCAGTCTTGGAAATCTTAATAGTGAGGATTTTCAAGACCTAGCAGGAATACATTCGTTTTAAGAGAAATGAGGTGTTGCGAATGCTAAGAATGAATATTAGTCGCTATAAAAATGGAGACACTTGTTAAATCTCCTTATGAAAATTAGTTTTTTATCACAACTGAATAGCTAAGAAGTGCCAGACGAGGGTTTGGCACTTTGTTTTTTGTGTGGAAAATTATCTTCACTCAAAATCTTATTAGAGAAGGGGAGTGACGCAGGCATAATAGAGTTAGCCAAGGAAACCTAACGACCTATAGATTTGATTTTGGAATAGTATTAACCATGATTTCAAATGTAGAAAGTTGTTGAGTAAAGCACTAGTAATCTCATGCTTATTCAAAAGCTTTATCAATTTTCCTGGCCGATGAAGCTATGACCACAGTGAGGTGAGGCAAGTTCTGATATCTAAGTTAAAAACTCAGTAATTTTCCCAGTCGCTATTGCTGGGATTATTTGCTATAATGGGAACTATGATAGATACAGAGAGGAACAAGTCATGTTAACCCAAGTCTTAGGAGCCTATTTGTTGGGGCTGTTGATCGCAAGTATAGTGGTCTTTGCCATCGCTGGTGGTTGGATTTTTCTGCGTGCCCTGCGAAAGGTTGATAAGACGGCTGCGGCCCGTCAGAGTGTCTTATTTGATGCCTTGATGATGTCACTGGTTTCCATTCCCGTCTTATCCTTTGCTGTGATGGCTATTATCTTGATGATAAGGGCTTAGAAAAAAGAAAAGAGGAACTTATGTACGATACAATTGTGATTGGTGCTGGCCCTGCCGGCATGACGGCAGCCCTCTATGCTGCCCGCTCAAATCTCAAGGTTGCGACCCTCGAGCAAGGTGCTCCAGGTGGTCAGATGAACAACACATCTGACATCGAAAACTACCCAGGATTTGAACTCATTTCTGGACCAGAGTTGTCCATGAAGATGTATGAGCCTTTGGAAAAACTGGGTGTTGAAAATCTTTATGGCATCGTGACTGGAATTGAAGATAAGGGCGATTATAAAATCGTCAAAACAGATGATACTAGCTACGAAACCAAGACCGTTATCATTGCGACTGGGGCCAAGCATCGCTTGCTCGGAGCTCCAGGTGAAGCTGAGTACAACAGCCGCGGGGTCTCATACTGTGCGGTCTGTGACGGGGCTTTCTTCCGTGGTGAGAAACTCCTAGTTGTCGGTGGTGGTGACTCTGCTGTTGAAGAAGCTATCTTTTTGACACGCTTTGCAGAGAAGGTGACCATCGTTCACCGTCGTGATGAACTCCGTGCTCAAAAGGTTCTCCAAGACCGTGCCTTTGCCAATGATAAAATTGATTTCATCTGGGATTCTGTCGTTTCTGAAATCAAGGGTAATGGTCAGCGCGTATCTAGTGTAGCCTTTAAAAATGTTAAAACTGAAGAAGTTAGTGAACGTGAGTTTGGTGGTGTCTTTATCTACGTGGGCTTGGATCCTGTTACCGACTTTGTCTCTGATCTTGGTATTACTGACGAAGCAGGCTGGATTATTACGGACGATAAGATGCAGACTAACCTACCAGGCATCTTTGCTATTGGAGATGTCCGTCAAAAACACCTTCGTCAGATTACGACAGCGGTTGGAGACGGAGCTATTGCAGGTAATGCAGCCTACCAGTATATCGAAGAGCAAGAAGTCGCTCACTAAGATGTAAGATCATCGGTTTGATAATCGATGGTTTTTTGATGCTGGGACTAGCTGAAGAGGAGCTTAGTTGTTTTATTTTTTACAACACCTGAGAACTAACTTTTATGATATAATGAGACCATGTTGTAACGATGGCAAGACGGTAATAAGTGGCTAAAATGCTTCTTTTGCTAGCTCTGCCATCTAGAATGGAGAAAAAATGTACAAGGATGATAGTTTAAGCTTACATACAGACCTTTATCAAATCAATATGATGCAGGTATATTTTAATAAAGGGATTCATAACAAGCACTCGGTGTTTGAAGCTTATTTCCGTAAACTTCCTTTTGAAAATGGCTACGCTATTTTTGCTGGTTTGGAACGTTTGGTCCGCTATATTGAGGATTTTCGTTTTACAGAAACTGATATCGCCTATCTTGAGGAGCAGGGCTATCCAGAAGATTTCATGGCCTATCTTAAGGACTTTAAACTTAAGGTTTCCATTCGTTCAGCCAAGGAAGGTGACTTGGTCTTTGCCAATGAACCCATCGTTCAAGTTGAAGGTCCCCTTGCTCATTGTCAGCTGATTGAGACGGCACTCCTAAATATTGTTAACTATCAAACTTTGATTGCAACAAAGGCGGCCCGCATTAAGTCAGTCATTGAAGATGAACCCCTTCTAGAGTTTGGAACACGACGTGCTCAAGAAATGGATGCTGCGATTTGGGGAACCCGTGCGGCCTACATTGGTGGGGCCCAAGGTACTTCTAATGTCCGTGCAGGCAAGATTTTCGGTATTCCAGTATCTGGGACCCATGCCCATTCTATGGTTCAAGTCTATGGCAATGACTACGATGCCTTTAAGGCCTATGCCTCTACGCATAAAGACTGTGTATTCTTAGTCGATACCTACGATACCCTCCGTCTCGGTGTTCCTGCAGCCATCAAGGTAGCCAAGGAATTTGGAGATGCCATCAATTTCAAGGGTGTGCGTATCGACTCTGGGGATATGGCCTATTTATCTAAAAAAGTCCGTCAACAGTTGGACGAAGCTGGATATACAGAAGCTCATATCTACGCTTCTAATGACTTGGATGAGAATACCATTCTAAACTTGAAGATGCAAAAGGCCAAAATTGACATCTGGGGTGTGGGTACCAAGTTGATTACAGCCTATGACCAACCGGCCCTAGGTGCAGTTTACAAGGTTGTATCCATCGAAGACGAAAACGGTCAGATGCAAGACACCATCAAACTCTCCAACAATGCTGAGAAGGTCTCAACACCAGGTAAAAAACAGGTTTGGCGGATTACCAGTCGTCAACTCGGCAAGTCTGAGGGAGATTACATCACCTATACAGACCTTGATGTCAATAGTTTGGATGAAATTTACATGTTCCATCCAACCTACACTTATATCAATAAAACAGTCAGTGACTTCGACGCTGTTCCACTTTTGGTTGATATTTTCAGAGATGGAGAGCTGGTCTATGAATTGCCAAGTTTGCAGGAAATCCAAGACTTCTCCCGTCAAAAATTAGACAACCTCTGGGATGAGTACAAACGCCTGCTTAATCCGCAGGACTATCCAGTCGACCTAGCCAAGGACGTTTGGCAGAACAAGATGGACCTCATTGAACGGGTCCGCAAAGAAGCCTACAAAAAATAAGGAGGCAGCATGACCTTACAAGAAGATATTATCAAGCAACTTGGGGTGAAACCAACCATTGATGCCCAGGAAGAAATCCGCAAATCCATTGATTTTCTCAAGGCCTATCTCTACAAGCATCCTTTCTTGAAAACCTATGTTCTGGGAATTTCAGGGGGGCAGGATTCAACTTTGGCCGGTCGATTGGCCCAGTTGACAATGGAGGAAATGCGGGCTGAGACAGGTGACGATAGCTATCGTTTCATTGCTATCCGCCTTCCATATGGAGTTCAGGCTGATGAAGATGATGCTCAAAAGGCCCTGGCTTTTATCCAGCCAGATCAATCCTTGACCATCAACATCAAACCAGCAGTAGCTGGTCAGGTAGCTGAGTTGGCCCAGGCTGGAGTTGAAATCTCAGATTTTAACAAGGGTAACATCAAGGCCCGTCAGCGCATGATTAGTCAATATGCGGTAGCTGGTCAGTATGCTGGTGCGGTCATTGGAACCGACCATGCTGCGGAAAATATTACGGGTTTCTTTACCAAGTTTGGAGATGGCGGAGCAGACATCTTACCACTCTACCGCCTCAACAAACGCCAAGGTCGTCAATTGTTAGCTGCACTTGGAGCGGAAAGACGCCTCTACGAGAAAGTGCCCATTGCTGATTTGGAAGAAGACCGTCCAGGTCTAACAGATGAAGTCGCCCTCGGCGTGACCTACACTGACATTGATGATTACTTGGAAGGTAAGACGATTGCTCCAGACGCTCAAGCCAAAATCGAAGGCTGGTGGAATAAGACCAAGCACAAACGCCACTTGCCGATTACCATTTTTGATGATTTTTGGAAATGAATTTTTGATTTCTAACCAGTCCATTGAGGAGTGACATCTTCAACTCTGACTAAAATTAATTTTAGCTGGTTCCAAACTTCAAACTCAATTTCTTCCAAATTTTGTGTACTGAGTGCGAGTGTTGCTTGTAATTTGCTCATCTAGATAACCATTGATTTATCATTTAGATTTATGATTCAATAGAATAAAGAGAAAAAGCCAATCTTCAACAATTGCTGAAGATTGGCTTTTGTATTAGTTTCCACTTACAGAACGATTTGAATTGTTTTCAGATTCAGATGAATCGGTAGATGAACTTTCTGTTTTAGCTTGAGTGGTTTCTGGTGATTTGCTGGTTACTTCCTCCTCTTCAACCTCACTTTGCTCCTCTGTTTGACTAACAGTAGCAGAGGAATTTGAATAAGAATTGTTGTAAGAGTAGTTGCTAGAAGTATTGCTTGTACCGTTTAAGTAAAGGTAGTTACCGCTTCGGTAAAGTCCAGATGGCATGGTCCAGTCCTCACTATAATACTGAGTGAGATAGGCCATCATTTCGCGATAAACATTGGTACTAATTACTAACCCATCACCATAAACTGGCGTTAGACGATTTTTATAGCCTGTCCAAACGGCCATGGAGTAATTAGTTGTATAACCAACATAGGTTGAATCAGGTGCCATCGTACCAACGACAGAGTTATAAATACCTGTTTCTGCTTCGATGGAAGCTAATTCAGTTGCAGTATAGTTAGAAGTTCCGGTTTTACCAGCTTGAACAACTCCTGAAATTTGAGCGTTAATCCCATTTCCATAATAGAGAACAGTCTTTAACATATCCGTCATCATGTAGGCAGTTGTTTCCTTCATTGCTGTTGTCCCAGCAGAATCATAAGTTTGAACCGTTCCGTCACTAAATTCAATACGGTTGACATACTGTGGTTCGTGGTAGGTACCACCGTTGGCAAATGCGGCATAGGCAGCTGCCATCTTCTCGCTGCTAGCTCCGTACTTAGTGTCCGAACTAGAAGTATTACTTGAAAGAGCATTGGCGTACTGCATTTCAGGATAATAAATTCCAAGTCCTTCTAGGAAGCTTTGAGCATAATCTAGACCTGTTGCTTCAAGTGCTCGAGCAGCAGGGACGTTACGTGATTGCATGATTGCAGTTTGCATAGTCATCCAACCATAATATTGAAGATCCCAGTTGTAGAGTTGTATGGATGTACCTGGCCAGTAGTAAATCGAGTCGTTCAGCGACTGTGCCGTGCTTGTGTATGTTCCACTCTCAAGGGCTGGCGCATAGGCAGAGATAGGCTTCATAGTAGAACCCCAATCTCGGTCTGTCAAGGTTGCTTGGTTAGTACCAAAGGTAACATCTTCCGTTTGATGACGTGTGCCAAGTTGGGCGATAACTTTACCAGTGTTTACATCCATGACTGTTGAAGCAACTTGGATTTCATCATCTGGATAGGCAACGTAAGAATCAGAATTAAAGATATCATAGAGATATTGTTGAGCTGCTATATCAACGTTGGTGTAGACCTTGAGTCCTGAAGTAAAGATATCAGCACCCGTCTTTTCTTCAACTTGCTCGATAACTTCCTTCAGATAGTTATCGAGATAATCAGGTACTTCATTATTGGATGTTAACACCTGAAGGCCATCGGTAATAGGTGTAGCAACAGCTGCATCATATTCTTCTTGAGTAATGTTTTCATAGCGGAGCATCTGACCGAGTACGATATCACGACGTTCTTTAGCTGCTTCGGGATTCGTATAAGGGTCGTACTGACTTGGAGCCTGAGGAATACCAGCTAGAAGGGCGATTTTATCGATAGAGAGCTCAGTTAAATCTTTACCGTAGTAGGATTTTGCGGCAGTTAACATACCGTAGTTTCCATTGCCCATGTAAACTTTGTTAATGTAGAAGGTCAAAATTTCTTCTTTGGTATATTCCCGCTCCATCTTTAGGGCAAGCCAAGCTTCTTGGGCTTTACGTTTTAACGTCTGATCAGAACTATCAGTAGAGAAATAAGCAAGCTTGATTAGCTGTTGGTCTAAGGTTGACCCTCCCTGAGTACGATCAGATGTTAAGTTATTCCAAGCGGCTCCCATAATCCGAAAAATATCTACACCACGATGCTTAAAGAAACGGTGGTCTTCAATCGCTGTAACTGCATTGACCAGATTAATCGGAATATTATCTGAAGTAACACTTGAACGTTTTTCTGAACCTAAGTCAGCTATGAGGTTGTTTTGGCTATCATAAACCAAACTGGAACTCGTAGCCTTAAGTTGGCTTTCAGAAAGTTTCGGAGCGCTACTCACGTAGTAGAAGAAGAGTGCACCTCCAGCCAGTATGGCCAAAATAATTAAACTGAGTCCAATACTAAAAATGTATTTGAGTGCTTTAATGATGTGTTTCTTATTGATAGGAATCACCGCCTAAAAAATTTTTTTCTATAATATCAAGATAGGGAACTTGAGGGAATGCAGCCTGTTGAATCATAAACCCCATTTTTTTGATATAATCAAGGGGCATAGATTTACTACCGAGGTCAATGGCATAAAAATCAACCAAGGCTCTAGCAGGTAGTAGGTAGGTTTCATCAAGTGTAGCAAAGTATAAGAGGACAAATGCAATACCATCTTGCTGGAGAACTTTGCTCATATGCTCGATTTGGTGAGCATGAAAATTCTTCATGGGGAAGGCTGTTTTTTGCCGTGTTTCCTTGGCCTCAAAGTCAATGTAATGTCCCTTATAGACTCCAGAGTAGTCGGTTGTGGAGGCCTGCCTAAAGTAGGCTTCTACAATTTTAGCTCGACTCCTTCGGGGATAATCAACTTTAACAATCTGTACAGGAGTAGGTTTTTTGTGAATTACAGCAATGTTTTTCATGAGATAGTACTCATTGCTAGCATTGATGGCTGATTCAAAACTCATCCCGCGATTAGCAAAGTTGGTCTCGTTTTTTTCAAGGGAACGCTTAGGAGGGGTTGATCTTCGATTTAGGCTATGTGGATACTTAACCATTTTCTTCCTCCTTTATGGTTTTTATGGCTTCATAAAAACAAGTCTATTATATCATAATTTTGAAAAGGAAAACATAAAATGACCGCAATTCTCATTACTGGCTATAAAAATAGTGATTTAGGTGTTTTTAATGAGCAAGATCCAAAAATTAAAGTAATAAAAAAAGCGATTCGGACGGCCCTGGTCTCTTATTTAGAAGAGGGAGTAGATTGGTTTGTTTTCACGGGTAATTTAGGTTTTGAATTGTGGGCTTTGGAAGTTGCTAAGGAATTGCAGGGCGACTACCCCATAAAACTGTCTACAATTTTTCCCTTCGCCAATCATGGTGAAAATTGGAATGAATCAAATCAGTTAAAATTAAGTCAATTTAGAGCGGTTGATTTTTCAAAATATTGCTACGACCAATATGAAAATCCTGGCCAATTTCGCTCCTACAATCAATTTTTAATCGATAACACGGATGGCGCCTATGTTTTCTATGATACTGAACATGAAACAAATCTAAAGTATTTTGTGAATAAAATGAAAGAGAAAGAAAATTTTAATATCTCTTTTCTTACATTTGAACATTTGAATGAAGTTGCGTCAGAATTTGATGAATAAATCTAAAGTATTTGCTTGCATTTTAAAACAAAATTCTGTAATATAGAAGGGTATATATGTATGAGAATTTAGCATGAAATGATGGACCGGTAGGGGAGAAAGTATGGCAAGTATTATTTATAGTCCAAAAGAAATTTTTGAACAGGATTTTAAGAAAACGATGCGTGGTTACGACCAGGTAGAAGTTGATGAATTTTTAGATAATATTATCAAAGACTATGAAACCTTCATGGCTCAAATTGAATTTCTAACGACAGAAAATGATGAATTAAAACGTCAATTAAGTACTGCGGAATCAAGCCCTTCAACGACTCCGTATGTCAATCCTTCTGTTAGTGGACAGTTCACAGAAACTGGTCCCGTAGCTACGACAGCGACGAATTTTGATATTTTGAAACGTATTAGCCGCTTGGAAAAGGAAGTTTTCGGCAAACAGATTGTCGAATAATGCATAAATTAGTTAATAACTGTGCAATTTTTGGATAATCGCGTGGTAATACTATTATTACCATGAGGAAAGTCCATGCTAGCACCAGCTGTGATGCTGGTAGTGTTTGTGCTAGGCGAAACAATAAGCCTAGGGACGTCTTCGGACGTTACGGCGGACGAAAGCGCTAAGTCTTCGGATAGGTGTCAGTAAGCCTGAAAGTGCCACAGTGACGGAGTTCGACTGGAAACGGTTGAAGTGGAACGCGGTAAACCCCTCAAGCTAGCAACCCAAACTTTGGTAGGGGCACGGGATAGCTAGAATCCGAATGGACTATCCTGACTGCACATCGCAGTAGACAGATGATTATCGAAGGCAGTAGACCTAGTACTGCTGGAACAAAACATGGCTTACAGAAAATTGCATAATAGGTAGCTAGCGTTTGCTAGCTTTTATTATAGGGTCTTAGGTAAGCAAGTGAAGATAACCTTTAAGTGTCTAACAGATAGAAAGTAAAATGAAAGAAGGATAATGAAAACAGAGTTTAATTTAGTAGCAACTGCTGCAGCTGGTTTGGAAGCGGTAGTTGGTCGTGAAATCCGTGATTTAGGAATAGAGTGTCAGGTTGAGAATGGCAAGGTTCGATTTAAGGGTGGAGTAGATACCATCATTCGGACTAATCTATGGTTACGAGCGGCTGACCGGATTAAGATTGTCGTTGGGGAGTTTCCGGCTCGGACCTTTGAAGAACTCTTCCAGGGAGTTTTTAATTTAGATTGGGAGAATTATTTGCCTCTGGGGTGTGCCTTTCCTATTTCTAAGGCCAAGTGTGTCAAGTCTAAACTCCATAATGAACCAAGCGTTCAAGCAATCACCAAAAAGGCAGTTGTCAAGAAGTTACAGAAGTATTTCCACCGTCCTGAAGGAGTGCCTCTCATGGAGAATGGACCTGAGTTTAAGATTGAGGTCTCTATTCTTAAGGACCGAGCAACGATTATGATTGACACGACGGGTTCTAGTCTCTTTAAGCGCGGTTATCGGACGGACAAGGGTGGTGCACCGATTAAGGAAAACATGGCAGCAGCTATTTTGCTCCTGTCCAACTGGTACCCTGATAAGCCTCTCATCGATCCGACTTGCGGTTCAGGAACCTTCTGTATTGAAGCGGCCATGATTGGGATGAACATCGCGCCTGGCTTTAACCGTAGTTTTGCTTGTGAAGCTTGGCCATGGGTCGATAAAAAGCTAGTTCAAAGTATCCGCGATGAAGCTGAAGAAAAAGCCAATTACGATATCGAGTTAGATATCATTGGGACGGATATTGATGCCCGTATGATTGAAATTGCTAAGAAAAATGCCAGAGAAGCTGGACTTGAAGATGTTATCAAATTGAAACAAATGCGCCTTCAGGACCTAAAAACCGATAAAATCAACGGTGTCGTCATCTCCAACCCTCCTTATGGGGAGCGGTTGCTGGATGACAAAGCCGTCGATGTCTTGTATAATGAAATGGGTCAGACCTTTGCGCCACTTAAGACCTGGAGCAAATTTATCCTGACCAGTGATGAGAACTTTGAAACCAAGTATGGTTCTATCGCAGATAAAAAACGTAAACTCTACAACGGAACGCTGAAAGTGGATCTCTACCAATATTTCGGCCAACGTGTTAAACGTCATCAAGAGGAAAACTAATATGTCTGATAAGAGTACGCCGCAAGACCCAAATTTGGACTTTGACAAGGCCAAGGGCATGACCATAGAAGAAGCGATGGATAAGACTTCTGAACTTGAAGCAGGTATTACAGAACAAGATAGTGTTCTAGACCGCTACATCAAGCAGCACCGCGATGAAGTCGGTTCGCAAAAATTTGTTCAACGTTTGAGCGAGATGGACGAGATTGATACTGATACTCTGGATGAGTTCATTAAGAAGCAACGTCAAGAACTTGAAAAAACTGGATTTTTAGAGCAATTATCTGATGAGCAGGTGTCAAATCCAACAGAGGCGGTAACAGTTGCTTCAGATAAAGAAAGAGATGTTTCTATTCCTGTTGTTGCGGCAGGAACTTTAGTTGATACAACTACTGAATCCGAGGAGCTGAAAGTTTCTGAGAGTGGTGCTTTTGCTAAAAATAACCTAGATACGATTCCTGTCACACCTATATCCATGGATGAACAGGAAACTGATACCCTTTACACGGGGACAGAGTCTGTCGAAGCTTCTTCTGGTAAAAAAAAGAAACTAATTGCTGGTACATTAGCTGCTCTGCTATTGGGAGTTGGTGTAGTAGGCATAGGTTGGACAGCCCTTCATAACAAGGATACAAAATCAGCTGATAAGGCAACGGCAACAACTTTTACTTCTGTGGCAACGACAACTGCTAAGGCTTCAGATGAAGATAAAACTAATTTTGAAACCTTGTATGCGAGCTTCTTTGCTGATGAAGGGAAAACAAAGCTTAAAAATAGTGAGTTTGGTAATCTTAGCAAACTCGAAGAGGCTTTGAATAAACTAAAAGATACCGATGCCTATGAGAACGCTAAAAGTAAGTATGATAGTCTGAAGCGACAAGTAGAAGCTGCTCAAGCCTTAAATGCTAATTTTGAATCTGATGTGATTGTGGATGGAGCATTGCAAGCTGTCAAAGTTAAATCTGATGCGAATTTTGATGGCCTATCAAGTGATATACTCAACACTGGGAATGCGACTTTGGACAGTCTGATTCAGTCAGCTATTTCTGATGGCCGCAGTCAATTGACAAGTGGTACAATTCCAGGTGCGGTGTCTGGTGTTGCAAGTACAGCTGCGGTTGCTGAAGAACAAGCAGCAACTCAAGCCACAGCGGGATCTCAAGATACTGGAGCAGGTTCAGCAGCAGTAGTTGATAATAGCCAGGCAGCAACTGTAACGACAACACCAGTCTATGGATCTGGCGTTGGGATTACAAACTATGATCCAGCTACTCTACAACGTAATTTGAGTCGTGTAGCCTACAATGAAGCTAACTTGGCGGATTCGACAAACCCAGCTTGGGACTTTAATCCTGGAGTTCTTGAAAAAATCGTGTCGACGTCTAATCAACGTGGCTACTTCTCTGGCTATAATTTCATCATGGAACGTGTAGCTATCGTCAATGGGAATGGTTACTATAACATCTTTAAACCAGACGGAACTTACCTCTTTACCTTGAACGCGAAAACAGGTTATTTTGTTGGTAATGCACCGGGCTATGCCGACGATTTAGATTTTTAATGGCCTTACTTACATAGACTGAGATAGAAATCTTTCGGTTATAACTAAGGAATCACCTTATTCCTAATGGTTGAATCAGACAATTGAATACCATTCTATTTGAAAACCCACCTCATGAGAATTTGTGAGGTGGGTTTTGTGAAATCTTTTGGGACTAGTTGTTGTCACTTGTTTTGGTCTGGTACTGGGCTAGGTTTTCGTTGAGTTTAGTGGTCTGAGCTTGCAGGTGCTCCATGCGTTGGTTAATGATTTCAACGCGAGACTGGGTTTCCTGGTTGAAGACACGGAGTTTGTGGTTGAAATCAGAACTCAATTCTTGGAGGAGTGGGATTTGGTCCTGCAATTTCGTCAGATTGGATTTGATAGCTTGGAAACTATCTTGTGCCTGAGTGACAGTTGCTTTGGTGTCTGTAAATTCCTGCTGGATAGCTTTGCGATTTTCATAGGCATAGTAAGCACTGGCGCCTAGGCTAAAACCAAGAAGGATTGTCTTGAAACTCATGCTTGAACCTCCTGGGAAATGCTTTGAGCAAGAGCTGCTAGGGCTGGGAAATCCGGCTCGTGAGCCGTAAAGCGGATATCGAGTTCATCACCATCCGCATAGCGTGGGAGGAGATGGATATGGGCATGAAAGACAGTCTGTCCAGCCGCTTCTTCGTTGTTGTTAATGATGTTCATGCCATCTGCACCTGTAGCTTTTTGCAGTCCACGAGCGATTTTAGGTACTCGAGCAAAGAGGGATTGGGCAGTATCTGCTGACATATCCAGAACATTGCGGACATGCTCTTTAGGAATGACTAAGGTGTGGCCTGGGGTAGCTTGGGAAATATCTAGAAAAGCCAGGACATCCTCATCCTCGTAGACCTTTGAGGATGGAATTTCACCAGCAACAATCTTACAAAAAATACAATTCTCCATTTGATTTACCTAACTTTTATAATTTTATTATATAATTAAGTATAGTATAACAAAGTTAGGAAAAAAGGTCATGTTAAAACTCGAAAATGTAACCGGAGGATATGTTAATATCCCTGTTTTGAAAGGTGTTAGCTTTGAAGTGCAGAGTGGTGAATTGGTGGGGTTAATTGGACTTAATGGAGCTGGAAAATCTACAACCATCAATGAAATTATTGGAAGATTACAACCCTATCAAGGACAGATTACCATTGATGGACTGAGTCTGACGGATGATAGAGTCACTTATCGGAAGAAGATAGGTTTTATTCCTGAGACCCCTATTCTTTATGAGGAACTAACCTTACGAGAGCATATTGAGGTGATTGCCTTGGCCTATGAGGCTCCTCTGGAGGTGGTCATGGGACGGGCAGAGCCGCTTCTGAAGCTATTTCGTTTGGCTGATAAGTTAGATTGGTTTCCAACCTCTTTCTCCAAAGGGATGAAGCAGAAGGTTATGATTATTTGTGCTTTTGTTTTAGACCCCAGTCTCTTTATTGTGGATGAACCCTTCTTGGGGTTAGACCCACTAGCTATCGCTGATTTTACTGAACTTTTGGCCCAAGAAAAAGCTAAGGGTAAGGCTATTCTCATGTCTACTCATGTCCTTGATTCGGCTGAAAAAATGTGTGATCGTTTCGTTATTCTTCACCAAGGTCAAGTGAGGGCGGCGGGAACTTTAGCTGATTTACGTCAGGAGTTTGGTCAATTAGATGCCAGTCTCAATGATATCTATATGGCCTTGACTAGAGAGGAAGGCGTATGAAGGCGATCTTTGATAAACGGCGCTCTCAGTTCCTGAGTCAGCTCTTGAAATATTCCCGTTATGTTTTTAATGATCATTTTGTCTTGGTATTGTTGGTTTTAGCCGGCTTTTTAATGGTGCAATACCGACATCTTTTAGAGAATTTTCCAAAGGTCACATGGCCAGTGCTAGTCGTTTTAGTCTTGGCTTTGGTGCTAGTCTTTAGTGTTGGGCGTTTGGGTACTTATATAGAGCCTGCGGACCACCATTTTTTATTGGCTAAGGAAGTTGATTTGCTGTCTATTTTAAATCAAGCCTTTAAGCGTAGCTGGGGACTGTGGGGAAGTATTCAGACGGTCCTAATTATTATGCTGGCGCCGATTTTAAAGGCCTTGGGACTGGCTGTTTGGCAGATTGGACTTTTAATCCTCCTAGCTTTAGGGATAAGGTATCTGTTGCTCAAGCGACAACAGGTAAAGTTTGTGACGGAATATGGTGGCTTGGAATGGGACAGGGCAATCGCATTTGAAAACAAACGCAAGCAAAGTATTCTTACCTTTTTCTCACTCTTTACGACGGTTAAGGGAATCACGACCTCAACGAAACGCCGTGCATACTTAGATGGTATCCTTGAGCAATTTGGTAAGAAATCTAAGCAGACTTGGCTTTATCTCTATGCTAGGGCCTACTTTCGGAGTGGGGATTATTTAGCGCTTACGTTACGCTTGCTTATCCTAAGTCTACTAGTCTTACTCTTTGTTGAGCAAAAACTCCTTGCTGCTGGGCTAGTGTTAATCTTGAATTACCTACTCCTATTTCAGCTCTTGGCGCTTTTTCATCATTATGATTATCACTATTTAACGGGGCTTTTTCCACAGTCGGAATCTGATAAAGCGAGAGAATTGCAGAGCTTTCTAAGGGTTATAGGTTATGGTTTAACCTTACTTGAGGTCTGCTTTGCTATGGACATTAAAGCTATCGGTCTGATTTTAATCGGGATGATAGTGATATGTGAGGGATATCTTCGCTTCAAATTAAGTAAGATGATTGACGAAGTGCTTTAAAACAAGTAAAATGGTATAGATATTATGCAGGTCATTGTGACGAAAAAGAAAATGGTTAGGAGGAACTAGCCTTGACAGATGAAGAATTAGAATTGACGCCACTCAAAGGTGAGAGTGGACAAGCCTTTATGGGAGTTTATCCTGATGGTGAGAAGGTGTTTATCAAGATGAATACCTCACCGATTTTGACAGCCTTAGCTAAGGAGCAGATTGCACCGCAGCTGCTGTGGTCCAAACGAATGAGTAATGGGGATGTTATGACGGCTCAAGAGTGGTTGCAAGGGCGTCTCTTGACTAAAGAAGATATGAACAGCAAGCAGATTGTTCATATCCTTTTGCGGATGCACAAATCACGGTCCTTGGTTAATCAGCTTTTGCAGTTGAATTACAAGATTGAAAATCCCTATGACCTGCTGGCAGATTGGGAACAAAATGCTCCTCTGCAAATCCAAGAGAATTCATATTTGCAATCCATTGTGACAGAGATGAAGCGTCAACTGCCAGAATTTAAGGCGGATCGTGCTACGATTGTTCACGGTGATGTGCGCCATAGCAACTGGGTTATTACGACCAGTGGAATGATTTATTTGGTGGATTGGGATTCAGTTCGAGTAACCGATCGTATGTACGATGTGGCTCACTTGCTCAGTCATTATATTCCACGCATTCATTGGCAAAAGTGGCTTTCTTATTACGGTTACAAGTATAATGACTTGGTTTTAAGTAAGGTTTATTGGTATGGGCAGTTTGCCTATTTGTCCCAAATTCTAAAATTCTTTGACATTCGCGATATGGAGCATGTCAATAATGAAATTTATGAATTAAGAAAATTTAGAGAGTTATTCGCAGACAAAAAAGCATGAGAACAAGAAAACGAAAAGGAGCAGAAGAACTTCTTGAAAGTCACCCCAATCTAGTTATCCTGAATCCGGAAGATGCTAAAGGGCGTTGGCGAGAGGTTTTTGGAAATGACCATCCGATACATATAGAGGTTGGGTCAGGTAAGGGAGCCTTCATAACAGGAATGGCCAAACAGAACCCTGGTATTAACTATATCGGGATTGATATTCAGCTGACGGTTTTAAGCTATGCTCTGGATAAGGTTTTGGATGCAGACCTGCCAAATGTCCGCTTATTGCGTGTTGATGGCTCGGCTCTGACCAATTATTTTGAAGATGGAGAAATTGATCTTATGTATTTGAATTTCTCTGATCCTTGGCCAAAGAGTCGCCATGAGAAGCGTCGTTTGACCTATAAGACTTTTTTAGATACCTATAAGGCTATTTTGCCAGATCATGGAGAAATTCATTTTAAAACGGACAATCGGGGATTGTTTGAATATAGCTTGGCAAGTTTCTCGCAATATGGTATGATATTAAAAGAAGTTTGGCTGGATTTGCATGCTAGTAACTTTGAAGATAATGTTATGACTGAGTATGAAGCGAAATTTTCAAGCAAGGGTCAAGTTATCTATCGTGTAGAAGCACGATTTTAAACTGGGATCATCCCAGTATTTGGAGAGGTCGCATAGTGGCCGAGTGCGCACGCTTGGAAAGCGTGTAGTCCTTAACGGGGCTCGGGGGTTCGAATCCCCTCCTCTCCTTACGTCTAGCCAGGACAAGGGTCCTGGCTTTTTTTGAGGGGTAAAGATGAAAATAGACATTATTGGCTCCGTAGGTTCTGGCAAGACAAGCTTGGCAAAAGAGTTATCGGTTTTCTATCGGATTCCATATTATGAGAAGGATGAGATAGTCTGGGCTCGATCGATTTCAGGTGACTATAAGCGAAGTGATAAAGAACGGGACTACTTGTTTGCTGAGATTTTGAAGCAAGACGACTGGATTGCCGAAGGTTCCCCGCGAAGGGTTTTGAGAGAGAGTTTTGCTCAAGCTGATCTGATTCTTTTTCTTGATACTCCGTCGCGAATTCGCCTCTATCGGCTTGTCAAGCGTTGGGTCAGGCAGCGTCTGGGCAGGGAGAGTTATTCTCTTAAACCGGATTTTTCTGCTTTAAGACAGTATCTGAAGTGGCACAGGGACTTTAATCGGTATCGACACCAACTCTTGCAAGAACTATCCATTTATGAGGATAAGATTTGCCTTGTAAAATCAGCTAAAGAAGCAAAAAACGAGTTTATCGCTAAATTTCAAGTCTAAGTTAGGCATTTAGTAAAAATTGTCTAGGAGATAAATAGTTCAAACATTTCTTTGGATAGTTGTTAATCCAATTTTCGATGA
>NZ_JBHRZV010000013.1:0-3397 GCF_042649745.1 Streptococcus caprae
AGTTCTGCAACTACGCTGACGAGCAACGGTAGCAAAACAAGTTCGATGAAGTAGTGTAGCATAAAGTCTCACCTCCTTAGCTAACGCTAACTGGGTGTTGCGACTATATGATTATATCACAATCACCGCAGGTCAGAACGCCTAACTGGAAGTTAGGACGAAAAAATGACCTCGGAGAGGTCATTTTTCAAAACGAGCGGAGCGAGTTTTTCTTATCTTGATACTATACTGCATAACTCTCACGGGGAAAATTCTCTTAAACAGTATCAACCACGCTATGAAAACATTATTTTCATTGTCGAAAGAAAAAACAAAAAAACCTTGAGTTTTTTTCGCATTCATGGTAAAGTTTAAGTGTCGAATTCAAACTAACTAGAAAGGGAAAATCTCGAGGAATTTTTGTGTTCGTGTTTTAAATTTTAAAATTTAATTCCTCTTGATTATAGCAGATGGAATGGTTACTAGTCAAGAACAACGTAATAAATATATTGCACAAACCAACGAAGAATTTGAAATTCTTCACGATGTCACTAAAACTGGCAAAGACCGCAAATGGAAAGAGCGTAAGCAAGCCAATCTTCGTCATGCGAAACGCATGGAAAAATTAGGCTATGATGCTAAAAAGGTAGAGCGAGTAGAGACTTGTGCAGATGTCTTGAAATTTGTTCAAGACCCAATCAAGGGAATGAAATTGTATCAAGCCTATTTTTGTGGCAACAAACTTTGTCCGATGTGCAACTGGAGACGGTCAATGAAATATTCGTGGCAGGCGAAAACAATTTTAGAAGAAGCTCTGAAGAGAAGACCTAAAGCACGTTTTCTATTTTTGACGTTGACTATCAAAAATGTACCTGCAAAAGCACTTTCTGAAGCAATTAAAGAACTAAATAAATCGTTTGATAGATTGTTTAGACGAAAAACAGTCAAGAAAAATATGATTGGCTTTATTCGAGCAATGGAAGTGACGTACAATGATGAGACAGGTCTCTACCATCCGCATATTCACGTTTTGCTGATGGTCACACCGACTTATTTTGCACGTGATAATTACTTAAGTCAATCTGATTGGACGGAAATGTGGGAACAGTCTGCCAAATTGAACTATACTCCGATTGTTCATATCAAGGCGGTTAAAGAAAAAGTTGCACGTGAT
This sequence comes from Streptococcus caprae, assembly GCF_042649745.1. Taxonomy (NCBI): domain Bacteria; kingdom Bacillati; phylum Bacillota; class Bacilli; order Lactobacillales; family Streptococcaceae; genus Streptococcus; species Streptococcus caprae. The sequence continues at coordinate 1,154 of NZ_JBHRZV010000013.1, forward strand.
GACTTGAAAAATGACTTTTCTGAAGACGGCATTATGAAGGCAGTCCTTGAAACGGCAAAATACCCTGTTAAGCCTTTTGAAGTTGAGTATGACAAAAAAGGTAAGAAAATCAAACGTAGTGAGGAAAAACTCACTCAAATCACTGGTGAACTGCTTGAAGGGCTTTATAAAAAACGGCAACTTGGCTTTGGTGGTCTTCTGAAAGACATTCGCAAAGAAATGCAACTGGACGACATCGAAAATGGTGATTTAGTTAATACTTCAGACGAAAAAACTGAGACAAGCACCGCAGAAGTTATCGTGGCTTACTGGAACTACTCACGTGGTAATTATTTCATCAAGCAGTAGCATTTTAGAAAAGCAAAAAGACCTGGACTTTTTTCAGCCCTGGGGTCTTTTTTTATTGCCAAAAATAGACTTGAAAAAATCGGCTTATTTTCAGCTTAACAGCTTTATTATGACTGTCTATTGATTGACCTTTTGGAGTGGTCGAGAAAATGAGTAATTGTGCTGTCTCAGCGTTGGTTGGTGTCTCACTTTTGGAGGGACTTAGAAGTGCTTAGGAGTGATTTTAACTTGCTTGAGGTCGAGTGGCAGAAGTAGCCATAATCGGATCGCTTTGGAAAGGTGTCGGATTTGACGATGAACGTCCTCTGGCTTGCTAACGCAGGGCAGTCGCAGGCGAAGTTTGTATACAAACAAGGCAAGACAACCGAAGTGGCAAGAGTGACGAGGAAAAGGAGACAGCAACCCAACAGCTCCGATTTGGCACTCTGCCTAGACCTCTGCAAGTGGTAAAATCCCCTTAGCAATTTTTAGTCAAAACAAGTGTTGACACGAACCAATGCTGGTTTGTATAACACTCATATTATGACCTCTTCAAATTGTCAACAAATTTAGTTATATCAAGGGTTTAGGCGAAAATTGACCGACTTTTTTTGAACTATTTTTCGTGATATAATGACCTCAGACAGAAAAAAGACGGCACTTTGCTTTGAGAAAGATACCGCTTTTGAAATGATTTGCACTCTTAGTTTAACCGAGACTTTAGAGCCTTGTCAAGGTTGGACTTCTCAGAAGAAAGGTGTCTGCATTGATAGTCGTCTCTGTCAATTTTTAAGAAAGACTTGCTAGAAGGCAAGGATAGGAAATAATAATGGCAATTAGAGCATCACAAGCAGTAGCACCTCGCTTTGAAGATTTAGCAACAGTAAAATGTATTAGTGAATTTGTCGATAGTGCAGTTTACGAAAATAATCGTCGAGTTGGAACAAATGGCGTTAAAGCTGATTTTCTTGTTTTGACTGGTGATTTGACTGGTTTTACGTTTACTGCAAAATTTGAAAAACAACCAGTGGCAGAAATGATGGCAGACTATCGTATGTCGTTTGATACTGAAAAATCAACAGTTTACGTCCAAAACGGACAACTTGGTTTGTCACTTTGGGCAACAGGTCTTGAACCTCTTAAGAAACAACAATGATATTACTAATTCCCGATGGTAGTTTTTTGACTATTCCGTTAAGTAATTCAGTGATAAATAATGGTTTTGAACCAGTTTTGTATTCACTTGATGAACTTCAAGATACGTCATTTCAAGTAGCTTTAAAAAGTCATTCTCAAACTCATATACAGCTATACACTAGTAAAATGACCGCTCTTTACTTTGGATATCGCAAAAAAGACGAAAAGGGTAAATATCGAGTTTATCCTCGCAACGTAGCTGAAAAGCTCGCTGAAGGCTCTCAGAACGTCCCTCTCGTGCCGTAGGCACATTAGTGGGGGAATTAGACCGCTGGACGGTCTAAGGGGGCTAAAAGCCCCTTTTTTCTTCTCTACACACGAATTAGCACAAAACGCTGCTGAAGGACAGGACATAGATGTCATTGACAAGACCCTCCTCGGGGGCACGAAGTGGACCGCCCCCGAAATCCTATCAGTAAAAACCAAGGTGTTATTTCTTTCAACGTGACAAAATCAACCTTGTATGTTAAACTAAAGGTGCTTAAAAGTTCGATGAAGTAAGCATAAAGAAAACACCCAAGGTTGCCGCCAAGGGTGTTTTTTTGTGCTTGCTCAAGGCACTCAGGCTAGATTATTTGTCGCATTTGTCTTGCCACTTGCGGATTAGCCATTCCGCAATAAGTTCTGCAACTACGCTGACGAGCAACGGTAGCAAAACAAGTTCGATGAAGTAGTGTAGCATAAAGTCTCACCTCCTTAGCTAACGCTAACTGGGTGTTG
>NZ_JBHRZV010000014.1:0-41805 GCF_042649745.1 Streptococcus caprae
CGTATTTTCATTGCCATAAACATAAAACGAGAGAAGACAAGTCCTGTCCTCTCTCGGTGTTAAATTGGTCAACCCACTACAGTTGACAAAGAGCCCAAAAATCCACTACGAGAGTGGATTTTTGTTTGAGATTTATCGCACCTCAGCGCCGACTTGTTCCGTCAGGGCCTTGGTAATTTTTTCCATGTATTTGGCAACTTCTTCATCCGTCAGGTTATCCTCAGGATTTTGGAAGGTCAGACTGTAAGCCATCGATTTCTTGCCCGACACGATATTGGCACCAGCATAGACGTCGAAGAGTTTCACAGCAGTTAGGCGTGACACCTTAGCAGACGCGATGGCTTCAAGGATGGCTTGATGGCTAACTTTCTTATCCAATAGCAGAGCGATATCACGAGTCACAGCAGGGAACTTGGTGATGTCCTTGAAGACCTGAGTCCTTGGCAGAGCTGCCAAGACAGCATCCAAGTTGAGTTCTGCCACATAGGTTTCTGGGATTCCATAGGCCTTAGCCACTTGCGGATGGACCTGACCAACAAAACCAATCACCTGTCCATCGCACTCAATCAGGGCCGTCCGGCCTGGATGAAGACTGGCCAGGTCTTTGCTGGCACGGTAGGTCACATGAACACCCAACTTGGCAAAGAGTGTCTCTAGAATCCCCTTAGCATGGAAGAAATCAACTGCCACTGCTGGTGTCTGGAAATCTTTTTCCGCCACCAAACCAGTCAAGGCAAACGCAAAGGAGCTAATTTCAGTTGGAAGGTCTTTTTTCGCATCACCAGTCTGGTCAAAGACCTTGCCGATTTCGTAGAGGGCCAGGTTTTTATTTCGACGGGCGACGTTATAGGCCACCGTATCCAAGATACCAGAAACCATGGATTGGCGAAGAACTGAGCGTTCAACAGACATAGGCCACATCAGCTCAGTCAACTGAGTTGGCTCTGCCTTGAACTGAACTGCCTTTTCAGGTGTGGTCAAGGCATAAGTAATAACTTCCGTCAAACCAGTTCCTTCGGCCAAGGTCCGTACCTGACGGCGAAGTTTTTGGCTGGCAGTCAATTCACCAGCTGTTCCATCCGCATCAGGGAGAGTGGTTGGCAAGCGGTCATAGCCATAGATACGGGCGATTTCCTCAACCAGGTCCGCCTGAATGCTGATATCCCAACGGCGACGCGGTACAGAGACCGTGAAGAGTTTTTCATCTCCCTCGAGACCAAAACCAAGTTTTTCAAAGACATCTTCCACATCCGCATAAGTCAACACAGTCCCCAAACGAACATTGACATAGTCTAGACTAGTCGAAACTTGAACAGGCTCAGTTGCAACTTCACCAGCTTCAATACGGCCAGCCAGAACTTGACCACCAGCTAATTCCTGTAACATGGCTGCCGCGAAATCCAAGGCTTCAGTCACGGTTGCCAAATTGATTCCCTTCTCAAAACGAGAGGAACTTTCAGAACGCAGGTTAAGGCGACCAGATGTCTTACGGATAGACTTACCGTTGAAGACAGCCGCTTCCAGGACAACCGTTTTAGAAGTGCTGTCAATCTCCGTAGACTGACCACCCATGACCCCACCGAGGGCAACAGGCTTGTCATTGACTGCGATGACGATATCTTCTGTCGTCAATTGACGCTCTTCGCCATCCAAGGTCACGAGTGTCTCGCCTTGACGGGCATCGCGGGCTACGATTGCCTGACCGTCAAACTTATCGAAGTCGAAGGCGTGCATAGGCTGTCCGAAATAAAGGAGGATATAGTTGGTCACATCGACCACATTGTTGATGGGACGGATGCCTGCATTCATGAGCAGGTTTTGCAACCACTGTGGACTTGGTGCAATCGTTACACCTTCCACCACACGGCTGGCATAGTAGGCCACCTTGTCACTCTCAATCGCTACGGAAATCTTATCAGCAGCTTTGCTATTGCTTTCCACCAGAGCCTTCTCAGGGAAATTGACCGTCTTCCCGTAGATAGCAGCAACCTCATGGGCCACGCCTCGCATAGACAGAGCATCGGCTCGGTTAGGCGTGATGGAGAGCTCAACCACTTCATCGTTGAGGTCCAGGTAAGGCAGGACATCGCTACCGTTCACAGCATCCTCTGGCAAAATTTGGATGCCGTCCGCAAATTCTTTCGGAATCACAGAGTCAGAAATGCCCAACTCTTGCAGGGAACAAATCATCCCCAAGGATTCCATGCCACGGATTTTACCCTTTTTAATCTTGTAATTATCCGCAATGCGAGCGCCTGGCAGGGCCACCATGACCTTGATGCCGGCACGAACATTTGGTGCACCGCAGACAATCTGACGGAGTTCGTCTTCACCAGTGTCTACCATGCAGAGATGGAGATGGGTTTCAGGCACATCGTCGCAGGAGATAACTTCTCCGACCACGATTTTGGAAAGACCGGCACCTGGGACTTCAACGCCCTCAACTTCGATACCGGTAGTCGACATTTTTTCGGCTAGTTCTGAGCTGGGGACGTCAATGTCAACCAGTTCTTTGAGCCATTTGTAGGATACTAACATAGGTTTTCTTTCTTTATTTTTAATTTTTTTATGACTATTTCCTTAGGTAGTACGGACGGCAGCGACCTCCTGCGGAGTTCCGTGCCTATTTTTTGAGTCTAGGTCTCAAAAAATCCGTCGTAACCAATTAGGATTAACTCCTAGTTGGTTACTCTTACTACAGCGGAAATCGTCGATTGTTTAGGCTCGCTATTGCTCGCCGTACTCGGATTCATTTCAACTTGTAAAAATAATCTATTGTATCTGGGCTAATGTCTGTGGTTTATTCTTCCACCTATGTGAGTGGGTAAACCACTTCAAATTCTTCGCAGACGATTTTGGAGTTTTCGGAAAAGGTGAGGCCTGCTTCTTCGTAGTAGGGTTTGAAAAAGTCTTCGTGGACTTGCCTCCAATAAGCCAGACTACGGTCGCCTTCACCTTCTTTGTAGGCGTGCTCGGCGGTAACATTACAAAACTCGGTCACATAGACCTTGGTTTGTTTGGTCACGCAGACGGCATTACCCTGACTGTCCAAGATGATGTTGTAGCTAGAATCAGATGGCAATGGCTCATCTTCTAGAGCGTACAAGTCATAGCCTGATGCAGTCGCTGTTTTGACCCCGTCTAGGACAAGCTGGGCTAGTTCATCTTCTAAGAGTCCAAAGGCCCAGGCTTCATAGTCATCTCCTGCGTTTGGGTTGATTGTTTTGTAGGCTTGCCACATGTCTTCAGGTGTCATCGCAAGTCCTTTCTGAGCAACCAATCGGTATCAATCTTGTCGCCGATTGGAAAATCATGCTCCGCAAACTTTTCAAAGCCGTACTTGGCATAGAGGGCTTGGGCCTTATGGTTATGTTCCCATACCCCCAACCAGGCCCAGTCAAAATCACCATCTTCAGCTACTTCTAAGGCATACTCAAAGGCAAATTTTCCAAGACCCTGACCTTGAAAGGCTTTCAAGATATAGATGCGTTGAACTTCAATAGCTTTCTCCAGCTCTTGTTCTGTCTGGGCAGTTCCCCAGTTGAGCTTGATATAGCCAGCCACCTGATTATCAACCATGATAAAATCAATCTCAGTCTCTGGATGATTGAGCTCAGCTGCCAAGGTTTCAATCGAATAGTCCGTGTCAAAATAGGCCTGTAACTGTGCTGAACTATTATCATGACCAAAGGTCTCCGTAAATGTCTGCTCTGCTATTTCCTTTAAAAGACCAACCTCATCCAAACGAACGGGGCGAATTCCAATCATTTTAGCCATATCAATCTCCTAGTTGAATTGTTCAGAGAAGCGAGCATCGCCTAGATAGAAGCCACGAATGTCGTTGATACCGTAGCGCAACATGGCAATCCGCTCTTGACCCAAACCAAAGGCAAAGCCAGAGTATTTTTCAGAGTCAACGCCAGACATTTCCAATACCTGTGGATGAACCATACCGGCACCAAGAATTTCAATCCATCCCGTCTTCTTGCAGACATTACAGCCGTCACCACCACACTTGAAGCAAGAAACGTCCACTTCAACAGAAGGCTCCGTGAATGGGAAATAAGAAGGACGCAGACGAATCTTACGCTCAGCTCCAAACATCTTTTGGCTGATGAGTTCCAGAGTCCCCTTGAGGTCCGCCATGGAAATATTTTCGCCAACAACCAAACCTTCGATTTGATGGAATTGGTGGCTGTGGGTCGCATCGTCCGTATCACGACGGAAGACACGTCCTGGTGAGATCATCTTAAGGGGACCCTTGCTGAAATCATGTTGATCCATCGTCCGAGCTTGGACTGGACTGGTATGGGTACGCAGCAAGATTTCCTCAGTGATATAGAAGGTGTCCTGCATATCACGCGCCGGATGATCCTTAGGCAGGTTCATGCGTTCAAAGTTATAGAAATCCTGTTCAACTTCAAATCCATCAACAACCTGATAGCCCATCCCCAAGAAGATATCTTCGATTTCTTCAGACGTTTGGGTGAGGACATGACGATTCCCAGCCGCAATGGGACGGCCTGGTAAGGTCACATCCAGCGACTCTGCTTCCAGTTTAGCGTTGATAACCGCCGCTTCAACAATTTTGGCTTGTTCTTCAAAGGATGCGGTTAAGATATCACGCATCTCGTTGACTAATTTCCCGACGGCAGGGCGCTCTTCGTTTGAGAGATCCTTAAGGCCCTTAAGCAACTCTGTTAGGGAACCCTTTTTCCCCAAGACCTGCACTCGTAAGTCCTGCAATTCCTTGGCATGATTGCCATTCATCTGCTTGAGCTGGGCCTGAGTTGCCTCTTGCAATTCCTTTAATTGTGTTTTTAAATCCATGGTTGTCCTTTCTGATTGACCATTTTGTAATAGCTGAGCGAACTGTGGTAGAGAGACAAAAAACCGCATGCCAATCTCCAACATATGCGGAGCGTTGACACGCGGTACCATCCGTATTCGTCCAAGGAAAGACCTCAGACCTCAATTCTCAGTCCTTGATGCGAGTGAATTCACCCAGCTTTCATCCAGGAGACTTCCAGTCACGGTCTCCACTCCCTGTCGATTGCCCCTAGGCTACTAGTCTCACAGACTATCAGCTATTCAATTACCCTCTATTTTAGCAAAAATAGCAGAGCTTGACAAGGAGTTTGGTGCAGTCAGCGGCATTCTAACTAATCGCTCTGACAGAGTCTTTAGCACCCTCACCAATCGCAAAGACATACTTGTGGCCTTGGGTCAGACTGTGGTAAAATCCCTCACCATCATAAAGTTGGAAGACCTGGATTGTCTCATCCGTTTGATGATTTGGATAGACGATATCGACATAGGGATTACCGGCCAACAAGGTCTCCAACAAATCTGGACCAACTTTACGAATTTTCCCCTCAATCCGTATCACCTGAATGAGATAGTCTTCCTCACGCATAGCTGTAATAGCAATCTGAGGATTGGTCTCTACCTGCTTGTAAAAATGCGTCTCAGGACTAGTCATGAAAAAAACTCCCTGCTCATTCGCCACACCGATATGAAAATAGCGGGCATGAGGCTTTCCAGATTCGTCCACACTCGAAAACGTCGCTACCCCAATATCTTTTAAAATCCCCAGAATATCATTCAACTCCATAAATAGGCTCCTTTGTAATCGTTTTCTCTTGTTTATTATAGCACAATCTTAGGACTATTTCATGCCATTTTTCAAGAAATTCAGCGAAAGCTAAACCAAACACTTACCTCAAGAATTCGAAAAAACACTCACACTAGAACTCCTAAATTTTAACCACTAAAAAACGAGAAGATGCCTCTCCTCGCTCAGTTGATTAGTCAAATAAAGTCTGATAATCCTCATAGCCTTCTTCTGCTAGTTTATCCTTAGGAACAAAGCGAAGGGCCGCTGAGTTGATACAGTAACGCAAACCACCTCTATCAGCAGGACCGTCGCTGAAGACATGCCCCAGATGAGAATTAGCCTGACGACTGCGAACCTCAACCCGGTGCATCCCGTATGAATTATCCTCGTGATTGGTTACCATCCGATTCTGAATAGGTTGTGTAAAGGCCGGCCAGCCGCAGCCCGAGTTATACTTATCTAGCGATGAAAAGAGCGGTTCACCACTCACGATGTCAACGTAGATGCCTTCTTCATTGAAATCATCGTACTGACCTGTAAAGGCCGGCTCAGTTGCCGCGTTTTGAGTGACCTCATAGGCCAAATCACCAATCCGCTGGCGAAGTTCCTCTGCTGATTCTGTCATGAGTATCCTCCTTCTCTATTTTTCTAATGAATCTGGGTAGGCCTGTGTGCCACCAACAACATTGGTCACATCGTACCCCTTTTCTTCTAGAAAGGCAACTGCCTTGGCCGACCGTCCACCCATTTGACAGATGACATGGTAGGCTGTGCCTTTATCAAGTTGAGCATAGGTCTGCTCCAACTGACTAAGCGGGAAATTAACCGCACCAGGAACATGTCCTGCCTCGTATTCGTCAACCTCACGAACGTCGATAAGAGGCACTTCTCCACCTGCCATCAAGCTCTGCAATGTGTCAATCGAAATCTCTTTCATGATACTCCTCATTTATTCAGCGTAATCGCCACCTTCAACACCAAAATATTCCTCTAGCGTCAAGCCAGATTGGTAAATTTCAGTCGCTTCCTGACCAACATACCGGACATGCCAGGTCTCCGCCTGATAACCTGTTATCGATTCCTTATCAGCAATGTAACGCACAATAAATCCATATTCATGTGCGTTCTGAGCCAACCAAGTCGTCGCTGCGCTATCTACCAAAAGATTCCCAGAAGTATCCATCAAATCAAAGGCTAAACCAGACTGATGCTCACTGTAACCAGGTCGAGCTGAATAAGTATCAACCGCCACCTGACCATCGCGATTGACATAGGTTTGATAAACCTGTGTCTGATACTCGTAAGAACGGAAACCACTATAATTATCTGAAATCGCGAACCCAAAATTCTGCATATCAGACTTAAGCTTTTGGAACTGAGCCAAGGCCTCTCCATTTTCACCAGGATTATAATCTGCTGCTATCGGATGTTTCTTATTGATAATTGGAATTTCATCATATTTTCCTTGAACATAGTAGTATGATCCATTGTGGAACACACCACTTTCATCGGTCGCTTGATCCGAATTTACTGAGGCCGTTGTTGTCGTTTCTTGCATAGTTGTAACAGTTGTCGTTTGGGAGCTTGTCTCCGTACTTTCTTTTTGAGTTGTCGCCTGAGTACCACAAGCCGTCAATGAACAGACGACAAAGGCACTGGCAAGATATTTTTTCAACATATTCCTTAACTTTCTAGGTGCATTTCTCTTGCCTTTTCATTATAACACATTCCTAGTCCACTGACGTAACAAACTTAAACCTTATTAGTACTAACTTTTTATCCCAACTTTTGGAAATGGCAGAGCTCCAAACAAAATCCCTCGCTAGAACACGAGGGAACCATATTAGCGCAATACTGCAGCCGCCAAGGCTTGTTGAATTTGCACAATGTTCTTGCTGGACTTAAACTGCAAGATTTCCGCAGGCTCTTTTGCTGATGAAATCCAAATCTTCAACTCAGAATCCAAATCAAAGTGACCATTGGTTTCAACAGTGAAACGCGAAATCGATTTGTAAGGAATGGAGCGATAGGAAGTTTTTTTACCTGTCACTCCTTGCTTATCTACCAAAATCAAACGTTTTTCTGTAAAGACAATCAGGTCTCGTACCAAGACATAGGCCAACTCAACCTGCTCACCCGGCACCAGAACATCAACTAATTGCTGCTCGACCTTGTCATTATCCTTTTGCGACGCATTGCCAATCAAACCTGAAAATAAACCCATAGGAACCTCCAATTTATATGATACCTTATTCTAGCAAAATTTAGATTAAAGCACGAAGAAAAGACAGGAAATCAATAATTTCCTGCCTGTATTAGTATTAGGGAAAGTTACTAGCGTAACTTCTCATTTCCAACTAGAAAAAGTCCCCCGGACCTTTTGGCGCAGTAGGTTTCAGCCAATCAAACAGCACTTCGCTTGTTTTCTTAGGAAACCCTTGCGGAGATGTAAAGTTGCTACTGCAACTTCCTATTTCCCACTATCAACTGTCTCCCAGACAGTTGCTACATCTTCTCTTCCAACGCCACATCTGGATACTTATCCGCAAACCAGCGGAGGGCAAAGTCATTTTCAAAGAGGAAAACAGGTTGATCAAAGCGGTCTTTGGCCAGGATATTCCGACTTGAGGACATGCGTTCATCCAGGTCCTCTGGCTTAATCCAGCGAACGGTTTTCTTGCCCATCGGCGTCATGACCACTTCAGCGTTGTACTCGCCTTCCATGCGGTGCTTAAAGACTTCAAATTGCAGTTGACCAACCGCGCCAAGCATGTACTCACCTGTTTGGTAGTTGGTGTAGAGCTGGATAGCCCCTTCTTGCACCAATTGCTCAATCCCCTTGTGGAAGGATTTTTGCTTCATAACGTTCTTGGCAGAGACCTTCATGAAAATTTCTGGGGTAAAGGTTGGCAGTGGCTCAAATTCAAACTTGTTCTTGCCAACTGTCAACGTGTCTCCAACCTGATAAGTTCCTGTATCGTAGACCCCAATGATGTCTCCTGCGACAGCATTTTCAACATTTTCACGTGATTCTGCCATGAACTGGGTCACGTTGGACAGTTTGGCAGACTTGCCAGTGCGAGGTAGGTTAACGGCCATACCACGCTCAAATTCACCAGAGACCACGCGCACAAAGGCAATGCGGTCACGGTGACGAGGGTCCATATTGGCTTGGATTTTGAAGACAAAGCCTGAGAAGTCTTTGTTGAGCGGGTCAATCACTTCTCCTTCTGTGGTCTTATGTCCGTGAGGTTCTGGCGCAAATTCTAAGAAGGTATCAAGGAAGGTCTGTACTCCAAAATTCGTAAGGGCTGAACCAAAGAATACAGGTGTCAACTCTCCATCAAGAATAGCCTGCTCAGAAAATTCATTTCCAGCCTCTTGGAGCAACTCGATATCCTCAAGCACTTGCTCATAAAACGGGTTGTTGGCAAACAGAGCTCCGCCATTTTCTAAATCCGCAAAACGCTCGTCGCCCTTATAGAGTTCCAGGCGCTTGTTATGAAGATCATAGAGCCCTTCGAAGCTCTTGCCCATCCCGATTGGCCAGTTCATTGGGTAGCTGGCAATGCCAAGTACTTCCTCCAATTCTTCAAGCAAATCCAGCGGCTCACGACCATCACGGTCCAACTTGTTAATAAAGGTAAAGACTGGAATGTTGCGGTGCTTGACAACCTCAAAAAGCTTTTTGGTCTGTGCCTCAATCCCCTTGGCTGAGTCGACGACCATGACAGCCGCATCCACCGCCATCAAGGTACGGTAAGTATCTTCTGAGAAGTCCTCGTGCCCTGGTGTATCCAAAATATTGACACGCTTACCAGCGTAGTCAAATTGCATTACAGATGAAGTAACAGAAATCCCACGTTGTTTCTCAATATCCATCCAGTCAGACTTAGCAAAGTTTCCAGTCTTTTTCCCCTTAACCGTCCCGGCCTCACGGATCTCACCCCCGAAGTAAAGGAGCTGCTCGGTGATGGTCGTTTTCCCCGCGTCCGGGTGACTGATAATGGCAAAGGTACGGCGTTTTTTAATCTCGTCTTGTAAGGTCATAATCGTTCTTTCTCTATCGTTTCTATTTTTCTTTAAATTTTATTACTAAGTTTTATCTTCTACATTGGTCTTTTATCCTTAAGCATGCTAAAAAGAGCTGCCTTGGCAACTCTTTAATTATAGCTAAAATACTTGGGTTAGGCAATTCTTTTGGAGGAATTTAGGAAATAGCAGAGCTTAAAAAGATTTATTGATTTAATATCCTACTAAATCCATCTTTTAAATCTGTATTCTCGGTTTCCTTGCTGACATTGTAATTAAAGTATTCTGTATAGTCACTTGATGCACCATTAGGTGGAAACATCCGATTATTTTCTGAATAAAATATGATCGGTGTACCATCTTGACGTAAAGCAAAATGGTAGCGATGAACAAGATTTATGTCTCTTGAATAAACATAGGTTGCAACTATTGTATACTCTGATGTACTAAGTCCTGTCTCACTATAGCTAGCGTCTATTTTATTTTTAAAAGAACCATTCCAAAAAAGATTTCCGCCATCTTCTACTTTTCTATAATCAGGCTGTCCCATACTGTTACCCCACTCAATCATAAAATGTGCTAATTGAGCTGATTTTTCAGCATTCCATGGTCCTGAACTTGCTTGGCTAACTCCCTCTGTTACTGTTGTAACACTCATAGTCGCCTGGGTGGTCGTAGTTGAGGTTTCTTTTTGCTTTATAGTCGAGGATGAAGTTGTTTCATCGTCTTCTTCCAACATTTCATCCTCATCATCACTACTTGTTTCAATTAAGTCCACCAATGATTTTTTGCCGACTACCTCATCTGTTTTTTTAAAAATCATAAGATTGCCGTTCTCATCAGTAACTTCAATCGTATTACCTTTAGTCTTGTAGGTCAATACCTGTGTCTGTGAAGTTAAGCCCAACAAGCTACTTTCGACTTCAAAGGTATTCCCTTTTATTTTTCCTTCCCCGCTAAGGATATAGGCATTCAACCGGACATCCTCTCCACTTATCACCAACTGATAACCGTTAGAATCTTCATAAACACCATCTTTAGGCCGCCCACTACAAGCAGTCAGGAAGAGTAAAATCACGGACAAGAGAGTTAATGTCACTATCTTTTTCATAAAACTCTCCACTTTTACTTCTTACGATTCATGAAAGTATTAAAAGCTGTAATTGTTGAAGCAGTTGCTGTAACTCGTGAACTGTTAGCAATGTCAGCTTGGAGGGCTCGTGTTTCTTCTTGAATAGACAATTGTGTTTCTTGGAATTGTTGACTTTCTAATAAATTATAAGCCTCTGGTAATGTCATCGCTCGACCTTCACTAATCAACTGATAGAGACGATAAATGTCGTGGTAATTATAAAATTTTTGAGGAAATCCTTGAGCTCCAGCGATATAATCCGGATCATTAACCGCAACATTATAAGCGTACTGGGCTTCATCTAAAACCAGTTTTGCTGGTTCGATTTTTAACTTCAGACGAGCAAAATAAATTCCACCTGCTAAAATAAACCAAATTGCTGATTTCATAGGATTCCCCCAGGAATCTATCACATTAACAATTAAAACCAAAATCGCCCAAATCAATAAACTATTAATGAGCCATTGTAGAAATTTCTTAGCATTGTTATAAACTAACTGTGCCTGATTTAAATTTTTGCTAGCAACAGCAACTGGTGCTGTCAATTTACGTTTTTCAGCTAATAAATTAAGTATTTCCTCTTTCGTCATATTTACTCTCCTAATTTTTCATTTTTTTTCGTTCTGTATAGACTAGTCCAATTCCTGTCAACAAAATTCCTACAGTAGGCAACAAGCTATCTTGATCTCCTGTTTTTGGCAGTTCTTGTTTTGGGGAAACTTGTGTATAAGCTGAGTCTCTATTAGATTTCTCGGAAACTGAAACCAAGTCCTGAGTTTTTTCTGTAGATTTCTGCTGAATTGGCTTAACAACTGGTGACTTAGATAATGGAACAGATTTTTTATCAGTTTGAATGACTGGAGCAGTCACAACCTGACTTCCCCGTTCAATAATTCGCTCAGTCATAGGAACTTTAACAGACTTAATTTGCGAAGAAATTTCTCCTGTTTTAGGGTCAACTGTATAAGTCGTTGTTACTAAGGTATATCCGTCACTTCCTTCTTGTAGAATGTGCTCTTGGCCCCTGCTCAAGGAAGGATTCTCTTTGTACACTGTAGTCGATACAATCCTATCGATAGAAACAGATGTCGGCTTTGTTCCTTTAATCATTAAACTATCTTGAACCGGTGTATCACTAAGTACTGTCTCAACCGCATCAAGCTTATCTCCATTGAGAACGTAGCTAGTGCGGACAACCTTAGAGCCTGCTTGACCGCCTGTCTCTGAAGTATAGCCATAGTCCTTGGTCTCATCCGCGACATAGTATGTCTTATAGGCTGTTACCGTCTGTGTTTCAACAGGTTTTGACCCCAAGGTAATCACCTTATCAATGGCTGGACTTTCACTGACAACTGTCTCAACTGCATCAAGCTTATCTCCATTGAGAACATAGCTAGTGCGGACAACCTTAGAACCTACTTGACCGCCTGTCTCTGAAGTATAGCCATAGTCCTTGGTTTTATCTGCAATATAGTAAGTCTTGTAGGCTGTGGTCGTCTGGGTTTCAACGGGTTTCGCCCCGTAGACCACAGTACCGTTTTGTGCTGAAGTGTTGGTTTTAGTAATGGTGTTTACAACTACTGTTGCATCATTACCTTGCTCAAAGAGTTTAGTGTAAAGATCTGCAAAATAATAGCTAGCTTCTTCAAAAGGATCCGTCATAGCATCCTCGTAACCATACTCTCCCTTTCTAACATGATAGACCTTACCCTCAAAATATCTATACCGAGGATAGTCAATTCCAAACAGCTCTTTTCTAAGATAGCGTGAAAAACCTTCTGCAAAAGTTTCCTCTGTATTATCACGATAGTAAGCTGTTACCAAGGGATTATCCTTGATATAGGTCTCGTACATCTGCTTAAATTCTGAGCTGCGTGAAGATAGACCAGATTGAAAATTTGCATCTAAGGCCCCATAACCAGCATAAGTAAGGCCAGTACTAAAATCAATCTGATGAGACAGTTCATGTAAGAGTACTGCCGTTAGATTACGCTTATAGTCAGTCATCGTTACTTCTTTGACTTCCTCAAGCCCAGTCTCTTCATTCAAGATAACCTGTTTGCGATTATAACTAGTACTATAGTTTAAATCAATACGCCCTCGATTCCAATAAGCCAAGCCAACAGGATCATTAGTTTTGGATGCAGGTGGTAACTTTTTGTCGGTAATATAGAGTTTCAGCAGATTCTTACGGAGCTGTTGGGGAATCGCTTGAATGGTATCTTCCAACCATTGTTTATCCTCATCCGACATACTTGGAGCATCATAGTCAATCATCATCTCCTCAAAGCCCTTGCTCCTATTGTAACGCTCCGTAATAATATCATACATCTCGCTAGCTAATTGATAATACTCTTCCTCAGCAAATTGTCCCAATTCTAACATCTTCTGACGAGCCAAGGTCAGTCTCAGATAATCTGCCTTCACATCAGCATAGAGTCCTTCAGAAATCGCGTTACGTGTATAATAACGCTCAATCATTTTACCCGTATCAGTAGTATAAGAGTCCACTGTATAGGCACCTGATGAAACAGCTGAGATGTCCGCATAACTTTCCATAAAGAGTTGCTTATAGGCTTCCGGAGTTGTTAAAGAGAATTCGTCCACTAATTCACCAAGGTACATGGCATCCGAATATCCATAATCCATACCACTGCCATCGGCTGCTATTTCCCGCAAAGACCTTTCCTCAAGAGACAATTTTGAAAGGACCTCTGAATCCCCTCGCCCTTTGATAAAGAGCTTGTCAATAACAACCTTATCACTCGGCAATTCTTTTGTCTCATCAATCGAATAAAATGACTCTGTAATGTATCGATAGGTATCATCAGTTGCCTTTGGAGAGGCTTCCTTTGGTACGGTTGGCTCGATGCGATAGGTGGTCTCAGTACGAGTGACTCCATCAACTGATGGGATAACAACATTATTCCCATACTCCTTGTTCTCATCAATGCTATAGTTTGTCTCAGCAGGGACAGTTGTTTCTTCAACTGTTTTCTTAGTACCAAGCACAACTGTCGTTTCCGTAGGCTCCACACGAGCTGCAGTGGTTTTATTTTCAGTTGTCGTAAGTGTTAGTGAGCCATCTGTTCCACTAGTAACCTCTTCACGGTAACCAACTTCTTTAATCTCATCAGCTACAAAGTTTGTTGGACTAACAATCTCCTCCGTAACTGTAGTTACCTTATCTGAATTATTTACAATAGCAGAGCTACTCGCATCTGCTACTGTCGTATCAGCGGCTACACTTGGCGACAAAAGACTGACACCAATTAACACACTTCCTACCCCTAACAAAGTCTTGCGAATCCCAAAAACACGCTTATCTTTGAACATAAAATCTCCTTTTAGGTTATATTTGCTGATAATTATCTTAAAACAGGAATTATCTGTCTATTTTTATAGCTTATCTTGGATTTTTTTATCTATATTTTTTAAATTTAAATACATATAATACCCTCCCCTATTGTTCTTGATTACCTTATGATTATTTAAAGTAGACTATGGAGGTAAAGCAATATGGACTTCGGACAAAAAATTGCTCATCGTATACGAGAACTCAGAAAAAGTAAAGGGATTACTCAAGAAAAATTAGCTGAGAAAGTAGACATGGACTTGACTGCCTTTAGCCGAATTGAGAGAGGAAGTAATACGAATATCCAAGTTAATACACTTGATCGTATTATCCAAGCACTAGAAATTGACTACCTAAGCTTCTTTTCCGTCTCATCCGATGATAATCCCAAACATCGACTTAATGCTAAGCCAGCATTACTTGAGGATCAAGATCCTATCCTAGAACATCTTGAGGGCATCTTAGACTGGAAAGTAGACAACTAGCCTTTAGTACCCATCAAGGTGAAAAATAGAAAGACCGAGCATCAGTTCGGCTTTTTTAGTGTAACAAAATTTTATTCCTATAAATTAGCCTTCAAAACTATAGTTTCAAAAAAGTGATTTTGTAGTTAATTTCATAACTCTTTACAGATTTCTGAAACTATAGTTTTACTTTTTGTAACCAAAGCATAGAAAATAGGCTATAATATTATCAAAAGAAAAAGGAGTATTTACAATGACATCACTTCATCCTTTTGGACCTACTTTTAAAACCTTACGTGAACAGAGAGGCTATTCCCTCAAAGAAGCTGCAGGTTCAATCGTCTCTCCACAGTTTTTAAGTCAATTTGAAAAAGAACAAAAAGGAATGAGTCTGGAGAATTTCAGTCGATTACTGATTTCCATAGGAATCGATTGGCTAACCTTTGCTAGTGAATATGACGGTGAATCTATTGATCTTTATAGTAAATTATTCTCCCAAGCGGTCTCTAAATACCCACTTAGTGAAGCCAAGACAATCAAAGAGCTTGAAACAAGTATTGATCCGTTTTTAAAGGACAACAGTGAACTCAAAAATTTATCTAAAATTCTGACAAAATTTTTACTACTCAAAAATGATAAACATGCATTAGAAAAAGATATTGAGCAAGCTATCACCTACCTCAATAAGCAAACCTATTTCAACACTCTGGAGCTGGATACTTTCTGTGCACTCATTGATACTATTAAAAATTGTCCATTAAGTTTAATCCAAAAAGTTCGAGATTTTTTACTCGATAGTCTCAAACCTGGTATGACAACTTCTGAGCATCATAATACGCTTATTATTTTAGCTCACATCACTAACTACCTTAGTCGCAATGGTTACTTCAATGAAGCTAAGAAAATCTTGGATAAAACTGGTCATTATCCATCACCAAACGCTGTAGCAACGGGTACTGTTATGATTGCCATGCAGGAAGCTTACTACCTCATCCGTCAAAATGATAGAGCTGCTCTTGAAAAGGCTAGAAATATTTTAGACTATATTGAAGCTTCTAATAAAATCATTCCTTCGGAGGCTTTGATTAAAATTGGACGAATCTTTGAACATAATTTTAACGAATTAAATCATACTGGAATCGGAATTTACGATTAAAGTGGATAAGCTAATGTCCATAAAATCAGAAAAAGCACATAAACTTAAGGCTTTATACCTTAAATTTATGTGCTTTTTATCATTTCTTCAAAAATTAGATATGCTCCAACTCTTCCACAACCTTGGCCAAATTCATGGAGTTACTGCCCTTGAGCAGGATTTGGTCAGTAGGCTTCAGGCTGGCTTTTATTGCTATAATCAGGGCATCCAGTTGGTCCATCTCGTCAGTCTTGGTAAAATAGCTGACGCTCCCTGATGGGAATTTTTCGAGAGCCTTCTCGTAGAGAGGTTGGATGTCTGGACCATAGAGATAGACAGCATCTAAAACAGCTGGGTCTAGACTATCAATCATAGCTACGTGAAGTTGGTCCTTGGTATCCCCAAGTTCCTTCATATCAGCCAGCACTGCTATTTTCTGTCCACCCGCATTTCTCGGGATGGCTGAAAATGTTTCTAGAATCAGTCTCATAGCGGTTGGATTAGCGTTGTAGACGTCACTGAGGATGTCAGCTCCGTTGGCTGCTTTTTTCCACTCTGTCCGGTTGCGGGTCAGGTTCAGATGAGCCAGGGCTTCAACGATGCCCTCGTCCTCAACAGCTGAGAGTCGGCCAACGTAGGCTGCGACCAGTGCATTCGTGGCGTTATACTTGCCAGGTACTGGCAGACTAATCGTCCGATCCATAAAGTTAGGTTTAAAGGACAGGCTATCCTTCTCCTCCACCAAATCAATCAGATGGAGCTCTGCCATGTCTCCAAAACGAATGACCATCTGATCCTCAGGGATAAAGGGCTCAATAATGACATCGGCAGGAGCAATCAGAATGCCATCTTCGCCCATCCCATCTAGAATCTGCATCTTACCTTCAGCGATTTTGTCACGGCTACCAAAGAACTCCAAATGAGCTTCCCCAATCAGCGTCACTACCGCAATCCGAGGCTTGGCAATTTCCGATAGGAGTTTGATATCCCCAAGATGATCCTGCCCCATTTCAAGGACAATCTTTTCCGTATCGTCCGGCATATGAAGCGCCGTATAAGGCAAACCAATCTCGTTATTGTAGTTACCCTGAGTTTTATAGGTCTTGTAGGTTGTTGACAGGATATCGTAAATCATATCCTTGGTTGTCGTCTTACCGTTCGAACCTGTGACTGCGATGACATCTACTCCCGTCCGTTCCAGGTAATAAGCCGCCAAATCCTGAAAGGCCTTGAGTGCATCCTCAACCAAAAGATAGGGTTTATCAGTTTCTAAAACTTTTTCTGTAAAGGTCGCTATTGCACCATTTGCAAAAGCTGTCTCTATGAAGTCATGGCCATCACGCGCTCCCTTTAGGGGCAAGAAGAGGTCACCTGGACCAATTTTTCGTGAGTCAAACTCAATCTGGTGTAAGGGAACGTCTTCGACGTCCGACAAATCATTGGTCGCCCCAACCACATGGGCAACTTCATGCAAGGTAAGTTTCATGTTTATTCTCGTTTCTGTTTAGCCTTTATCTGTTTCATCAAAAAAGGAAGGAATTCTCCTCCCATTATACCACAATCCTGCTAATTACTGTTGAGCTTTTTTCCCTGCCATACGACATCAAAGTACTCTTCGTCGGAATCGTAGTAGCTGGATTCCGGCGTTCCATCACTGTCAAACGAGAGATCATCAACAATCACGTCTCCCAATTTCTGTTGTTGAGGCACAAAAACCTGATTGCCTGTGTATAAAAATTTATTTTCTACAGATTTCCTTTGAAGCAAGTACTGTGCCACCAAAGTTCTGTCACAACAGTGTAGCGTTGGCCCCTTACTTCTATCTCATCATAGGTCAGTAATCGCTCATAACTAAATCTTAATAACACTGCATAAAAGATGAAGGAGAGACTGCCGACACCTAAAATTCCTATACAAATTCGTCCCAGAGCGCTATCCGTCTTTGTCAGTTCATAGAAAATAAGGGCTACAAACCCACCAATAATGAGTAAAACTAGTAAGCTAGGCTTTAAAAAATTAGTCCGCATAAAAATAAGCCTACGACTAGAACTCTACAGGTGACTTTTTTAGATAACCTTTTTGTATGCCAAAAAGACTAGCAATATTGGTAGTGCGAACCAAACCAGTTGTTTGGCGATATAGATCGAAAATGCAAGCATTCTTTCTCCTTCTATCCTATTGAGACCTAAAAAAGAGTGCTATTGCACTCTAGTATACCATATTTTAACTTATTGCTTAAATCAAATGGCGTTCGCGCTCGTCGAACTTCTCTTGGCCCAGACGGACCAACTCAGCAATTAGGTCTGGATAGGCCAGCCCCATATTATCCCATAGCAGAGGATACATAGACCACTGGGTAAAGCCTGGCATGGTGTTGAGCTCGTTAAGGTAGATGGAGCCATCTTCTGTCAAGAAGAAGTCACAGCGAGAAAGACCACAGCCACCCAATGCCTTAAAGGCTGTTGCGGCGTACTGGCGCATCTGGTCCATGATTGAAGCTGGAATATCCGCTGGAATCGCCATTGTAATCTTATTGTCGATGTACTTAGCCTGGTAGTCATAGAAAGCAACATCTTTGACCACTTCTCCTGCCTCTGTCGTCTTGACATCGCTATTACCTAAGAGCCCCACTTCAATTTCACGCGCTACGACGCCTTGCTCAATCAGGATGCGGCTGTCGTATTGAAGAGCCAAGTCAATGGCCGCGCGGAGCTCGGCTTCATTTTCCGCCTTGGAAATCCCGACAGAAGAACCCATGTTAGCTGGTTTAACAAAGATTGGGAATGTCAAATTTGCCATTGTCTCAGCAATGGTCGCTTCCAAATCGCCGCCTTCGACATAGACCGTATAGGCAACCTGAGGCACACCAACAGATGAGAGGATGTGCTTGGTCACAATCTTGTCCATGGCTGCACTGGATGACAGGACATTGGTCCCCACATAAGGCAGACGCAGGGTTTCAAGAAAGCCTTGAATAGAGCCATCCTCACCCATCGGACCATGAAGGACCGGAAAGACAACCGCGCCCGCTTCGTAGATATCGCTTGGCTTGATTTGTCGGGAAGCGTCCACCGTATTATTGGTCATAAGCTTCTCGTCTTGGCCAGGAGTGCTGGTAAATTCCTGGGTCTGGATAAAGTCACCTGCTTGTGTGATGAAGTAAGTCTTGACCACAAACTGGTCGTAGTTGACCGCACGCATCACACTTTCAGCAGTTAAGACAGACACTTCACGCTCAGCTGAGCGCCCTCCGTAGAGGAGAATAATGGTTTGTTTGGACATGGGATTCTCTCATTTCTTGGTATTAGTATCGTACTTATCATAGCATAGTCAGGCCTATTTTTCAAAGGATTTTTCTGAAGGTAGTAAAAGGAGCAAGTCTATTAAGACCTACTCTTCTACTGTGATTCTCATACTTCTGTCCGATTTTCAATAGCACGCAAGAGCGTGACTTCATCGGCATACTCAATATCTGATCCAACTGCAAGTCCTCGCGCCAAGCGTGTTACCTTGATTCCTGCCGGCTTGAGAACTCGGGAAATATACATAGAAGTTGCTTCACCATCTGCAGTCGCATTGGTGGCAATAATGACCTCAGACACCTGACCATCCATAAGGCGACTAATCAAATCCTTAAGATTAATATCATCGGGACCAACCCCATTCATCGGAGAAATAAGACCGTGGAGTACATGATAGAGTCCATGATATTCTTGAATTTTCTCCATTGCAGAAACATCTTTAGATTCTTCAACCACTAAAATAGTCGTCCTATCTCGAGTCTCATCCTGACAGATAGCACAAGGATCCTCATCCGTCAAGTTACCACACGTTGAACAATAGGTTAGTTCTCGCTTGGCTGCCAAAAGATTCTTGGCAAAGTCATTAACATCCTCATCTGACATTCCTATGGTATAAAAAGCTAGACGTGTAGCTGTTTTTATCCCAATACCAGGTAATTTACTATAGCTATCAATCAGCTTTGCTATGGGGGTTGGATAAAGCACTACTATTCTCCTTCTTCTGTAACTGTATCGACGTCGATTTCTTGTGACTGCTCAGTATTCATGTACATTGAATAATAAAGATTAATAATATCTCTCGTTATTTCGTGAGCAACTGTTGAGGTAAGCTCAGTCGTATGTGGCAGAATAATACCAACTGCAATCTTCGAACCTGAATCATTAACATCATAGGCAACCACACTGACATTAGAAGTCGTAACACTATTCCCTGAGGCATCGGTTGCAAAAGTTTCAGCCGTACCAGTCTTAGCAGCAATTGTAACAGCAGAATTCTGTGCAATCGTACTTCCGGTTGCATAACCGCTACCACTATTTACAACGTTGTAAAATCCTTGTTGGATGATTCCCATATCTTCACTACTGATACCGACTGTATTGAGTGTTTTTGTATTGATTGCTTGAATTTCTTGACCAAGTCCACCCGATTCATTAGCGTCATAGATTCCCTCAGCTAAATGGACTGCTAGGCGGTTCCCACCATTCGCGATTGTCGCAGCATATTGAGCCAGCTGCATTGGAGTATAATTATCAAACTGACCAAAACTCTCTGTTAAAACGTTAGAAACTGTATAATCTTCAGGAATATAACCCTTTGATTCAGTTGGTAAATCAATCCCAGTACTGGTTCCCAAACCAAATTCTGCATATGTCGAGCGAAGTTTTTCCATGGCTTCCTTATAACCATCTTCCGATAAGTACATACCATATTCATAGGGCTGTCCCATTAATCGCATCACTAACTGTACCATGTAGGTATTTGAAGAATATTCTAAAGCTTGGGCAGCAGTAATTGGCATGGACCCGCTTGTAAACCACGATTTTATGGGAGCCGATCCTGCAAATTGGATGGATTGATCTAGGAGGGTTTCATTGCCCGTCAACACACCATTTTCCCAACCAGCTGCAAGAGTTGCTCCCTTAACTACAGAACCTGGGGTAAAGACTTGCGTAATCGTGCCAAGAGAATCTTCAGTCAGATTTTTTGTTCCCGTCTCATG
Organism: Streptococcus caprae; assembly: GCF_042649745.1. NCBI lineage: Bacteria > Bacillati > Bacillota > Bacilli > Lactobacillales > Streptococcaceae > Streptococcus > Streptococcus caprae. The sequence goes on from NZ_JBHRZV010000014.1 coordinate 20,759, forward strand.
TGACAGTCCAGCCATAGCTCTAATTGCACCGCTAGATGGGTCTAAAGCCACAGCATAGACACCTTCAGAGTAATTGACTGTTCCTTCGTCCAATTCACGACTAAAATAGCTATTCAGGATATTTTGAACACCTTCCTGAAACTTAAGATCAATCGTTAACTTAATATTTTTCCCTTTTGCCCCTTCCTCAGTGATGGCATCAGATATTACTTCTCCCTTCCTATCGACAGTAACTTGACGGACTGTCCGACTCCCCTGTAAATAGGATTCATAGTATTTCTCTATGTAAGAGGTTCCTACACGATCATTAAGGGAATAGCCATTAGCTAACAATTCTTCTGCATCTTCTTGAGGTAATCCACTTTTCTCCGTTGATACAAGACCAATGATTGAAGATAAGGCCGTCGTAATCGGCTTCCTCTCCCAACCTGTCGAAATAGCAATCCCAGGTAGTTGATCAAGCTGTTCACCGATTATTTTCTCTTGTTCCTCCGTCAAGTCATCTGTTTGAAGGTTAACCGTTGTAAAGACTGAGGCAGCGTTCATCTGAGTAAATAGGGCAACAGCCTTAAGCTCCTCATCCGAGTACCTGACCTGGTCTTCAGTCACTGCATTGACAGCATTAGCATAGATTGTCGATTCTGTTAGACTATTTTTAAATTTATCATATTTTTTATCGTCTGGAAGCTCTTTAACAACAGCTGCATAGACCGCCTGGTCCGCCAAATAGTAGTCCTTGCGGTCACGGAGACTTACACTTGTATCAGAAATCTGAACAATTGTAGCCAGTTTCTGAGCCTCTTCCTTGATTATTTCAGTTTTTACCGTATTATCGCGTGTAAAGGTTAAGATATCTTTTGATGTGTTTTCAACTAGGGCAACACCTTGAGCATCATAAATCTGTCCTCGTTCATTAGCAGACTTTATCGTATAAGTCGTAGACTCTTTAAGTTTGTTGACATAAAAATCACTGTCAAAGAGTTGCATCTGCGCCAATCTCAAAACTAATACACTGAACAATAAGACAACAACAAAAAATAAAATGGTAATACGATTACTAATTTTACTAAATGGCCTTTGGTACCTCTTACTTTTTTTCTTTAACACGTTTAACTTCCTTCTACTCATACGGGTAACTTGGTCGCTTGACCACTCACAATAAAAATAAACGGCCTCCAAACTCACTGTTTGGTAGGACGATTCTGTCATTTTTTATATTTTCTATTCTATCATAATTCTACCCAAAATTTCGGCCTAAGCAAACTTTTTCAATAAGAATTTTTTATGTCTCCTTTCATCAATTCACGACTAGAATTGATAAAAATTACTAGAACTTTCTACGCCAATAATATTAGAAAATTAAAAATACTGATAAACTCATTTCTAAGAGGATTTGGCAATCCTCTAACTGACTCGTAATCACTTCCTACATCTAACTAGACTATACTGTCTTATTTCAGATACTACTTTAAACTCAGAGGACATATGGCTCTTATTGAGAATTCTAAAAACATCAAAAAAATCCTACCAAAAGAAATTTGGTAGAATTTTTATCTTTTCGTTTAGAAAGAATTATTCACCACCGAGGTAGTATTCTTTCACGATGTTAAGTTTTTCGTCCAATTCGAACACAAGTGGTGGGAAGTTTGGAATTTCCACGTCCATGATTTCGTCGTCAGACAATTGTTTGATGTGTTTTACAAGCGCACGGATAGAGTTCCCGTGTGCACCAACGAAGACGTTTTTGCCGTCTTTCAAAGCTGGCGCAATCTTGTCTTCCCAGAAAGGAAGGGCACGCTCAAGCGTTACTTTCAAGTTTTCAGCATCTGGAATCACAGAGTCATCCAAGTGAGCATAGCGACGGTCAGTGTGTGCTGAATGCTCGTGGTCTTTTGCCATTTCTGGCGGCAATGTGTCGTATGAACGACGCCAGATGTGCACTTGCTCATCACCAAATTCAGCTGCTGCTTCTGCCTTGTTAAGACCAGTGAGGCCACCGTAGTGACGCTCGTTCAAACGCCAGGATTTTTCAACTGGCACCCAGAGTTGATCAGCTGCTTCAAGGGCAAGGTTTGTTGTTTTGATGGCACGTTTAAGAACAGATGTGTAAGCCAAGTCAAATTCGATACCAGCTTCTTTGATCAAAGCACCAGCGTCGATCGCTTGTTGTGTTCCTTTTTCTGACAAATCAACGTCAGCCCAACCAGTGAAAAGGTTGGCTTTGTTCCATTCTGACTCACCGTGGCGAGCAAAAACCAATTTTACCATTGTGTTTCTCCTTTATTTTAGGCTTTGCGCCTTACTCTCCTATTTTACAAAAATCTTGTGAAAAAATCTACTATAAGCGCAAAAATTCTCAAGATTATGAAATATTTTCAGTTTTTTTCAAGCTTATCCTTTCAAAAATAGCAGAGCTAAGATATCTTACTCACTCAAAATCTCAATAGACAAGACAGATTAACGTAGACTTCAGAGAGTTAGGCAAGGAAACCTAACGATGTATCCTTTTGATTTTGGAAGAATATCACTCGCAAATCCGAACCTTATTTTTTATCTCCTCGTTGTTTCACTTGAAAATCCTGACTTTCCATGATAAACTGGTGAAAATTTATCTTTTGGAGGATGATATGGTTTCAACTGCAACTCAAATTGGAGATTTTCACTTTGACAACTGCCTCATGAATGCGGCTGGGGTCTACTGTATGACTCGAGAAGAACTTGCTGAGGTAGACGCTTCTGCTGCTGGTTCATTCGTGACAAAGACTGGTACCTTGGCAGCACGCGCCGGCAACCCTGAACCTCGCTATGTCGATACGGATTTGGGTTCCATCAATTCCATGGGACTTCCCAACCAAGGTTTCCAATACTATTTAGAGTATGTAACTGAGTTGCAGAATCAACCTGGTTCAAAACACCATATTCTCTCCTTGGTCGGTCTGTCACCAGATGAAACCCACACCATCCTTAAAACTGTCCAAGCCTCTGACTATGAAGGCCTAGTTGAACTCAATCTCTCCTGTCCAAACGTTCCAGGCAAACCTCAGATTGCCTATGATTTCGAGATGACAACTGAAATTTTAACGGAAGTCTTTACCTACTATACCAAGCCACTCGGAGTTAAACTGCCACCGTATTTTGATATTGTGCATTTTGATCAGGCAGCTGAGGTCTTTAACCAATTCCCACTCGTCTTTGTCAACTGCATCAACTCTATCGGTAATGGCTTAGTCATCGATGATGAATCTGTTGTCATCAAACCCAAACAAGGTTTTGGAGGTCTTGGTGGAGACTATGTCAAACCAACAGCCCTTGCTAACGTCCACGCCTTCTATCAACGCCTCAAGCCATCCATCCAAATCATCGGAACTGGTGGTGTACGTACTGGCCGTGATGCCTTTGAGCACATCCTCTGCGGTGCTAGCATGGTCCAAATTGGAACAGCCCTTCAACAAGAAGGCCCTGCTATCTTTGAACGTGTAACAGCTGAACTCCAAGCTATTATGGCTGAAAAGGGCTACGAAACGCTAGAAGACTTTCGTGGAAAGCTCAACTATATCGATTAACAAAGAAATACAAAAACCGAGATTAAAAGTCTAATCTCGGTTTTACATTCTTCTAGGAAACCTTATTCCTTACCAAAAAATTTTTCATCGGATTCTTTGTCAAAAGCTTCTTTTTCAGCCTCGGACATTTCTATTGGCTTGATTCGCTTTATGGTAATGACAATGGCAATTAATTTGATGATTGAAAAAATGGCCAAAAAGATAACAAATAATTTCAAAGGGGTCATAGGCTGTCCTTTCTGCCCTTATTATAGGATTTTATAAGGAGCTTTGCAAGCAAAGAGCAGTTCAGTTGAACTGCTCTTGTTATTTATTCGCTTGACATTCAGGGCAAATGCCATAAAGCATGAGTTGAGCACTGGTAATTTCATAGCCAGTCTCTTCTGCCGCAACCTTAGAGATATCTTCAATATCATGATGGTCGATGTCAGTGATTTTGCCACACTGTTCACAGACAACATTGAGATGATCATGCCCCATAAAGTCAAAATAAGAGGTATTATCCTGACTAACCTTGAGCTCGGTTACAAAGCCTTCTTCAATCAAAACCTTTAGGTTATTGTATACCGTTGCCAGGCTTATGTTAGGATAAGTTGGTTTGAGGTCCTTATAAATCTGCTCAGCACTCGGATGCTCAAAACTCGCAATCATGTACTGGATGACAGCCTTACGGGTTTCCGTAATACGAATATGCTTAGCTTTCAAGTGACTAATCACATAATCAAAAGCATCGCTACTGCGATGATGTTCATGATGATGACCCATGTGGACCTCCTTTCGAACCCTTTTAGGTATAATATCTTTGATTAAATCATATCATATTTTTCCTGAAAAAAGTTGAAATTTGCCTCAGATATTCTTTTTAAAAGGCAAACAAATCGTTGAAGTTCTCGACCATAGTTGGGTGAGTAAAAATTTGATTTTGGAAGTAGGTCGCTGGAATTTTATTATCCATGGCCATTTTAACCATGTTAATAAGTTCATGGGCTTCTGCACCAAAGAAGGTTGCGCCAAGAATTTGCTTGCTTTCCTTGTCAACAATGACCTTATAAGCACCACGGAGGTCAGCATTGACATGGCCACGAGGCATAGCAGCAACAGGAAGTGTCTTAGCTAAGTAGTCCAGGCCTTTCTCTGTGGCTTCTTTCTCTGTTAATCCAACCTGAGCCAGCGGTGGATTGATAAAGGTGCTTGTAGGAATAGCAGAGCGTTTAGCTAGGCTGTAGTCTGCTTTGCCATTGAGATAGCCATTAACGATACGGAAGTCATCCAAGGACACGTAGGTGAACTGAGGACCACCATTGACATCTCCCACCGCAAAGACACCGGCAACAGTCGTCTGACAGAAATCATCGACTTTGATAGCACCACGCTCAGTCAACTCGATACCAGTCGCCTCCAGGTTGAGTCCTTCGATAGCTGGTTTGCGGCCAGTTGCATAGAGGACCGCATCAAAGCTAAACTCACCGCGGTCAGTTGTGATGACAACTTCTGCGCCTTGGTTGGCTACTTTTTGAACACGGCTTGGCAATTCAAAGACGATACCATCTTCTTCCATGTAACCACGTGCCATCTCTGCAATCTCTGACTCAAAACGACCCAAAATCTGCTCAACACCATCAAAAACGGTTACTTGACTGCCAAGGCGATTGAACAAACCAGCAAACTCAAGTCCGATATTTCCAGCTCCGATAATTCCCAGACGCGCTGGGCGCTCTTCCAGATTTTGAATACCAGTTGAATCATAGACATGATCAGTTGTTGTCAGACCTTCAATTGGTGGCACAACAGACACAGCACCAGTGTTGATAATGATGGTCTCAGCTGTCAGAGTTTGAACTTCGTCACCAGCTGTGATTTCGATAACCTTGTCCTCAAGGAAACGAGCTGTCGCATCGATGACATCTACAGCAGCAGAAACGGTTGCGTAGTTCTTAGCATTCAGGCGGGTCACAACAGCTGTTTTTTCAGCCATAACTTGGTCGAAACTGAGACCTTTTTCAGCTGCAACTAACATGGTTTTGGTTGGGATACAAGCGATGTTGATACAAGTCCCACCGTACATAGCCTTGCTCTTCTCAATAAGGGCAACCTTCTTGCCTGCAGCAGCTTGCTTGGCAGCTAAGGTTTTACCAGCCTTACCAAAGCCAATAACAATCATGTCGTAAGTTAACATATAAAAACTCCTTTGTTCTGTTTGAGTCACTTCAATAACATGGCAGAGCTTATTTTTTAACTTCGGCTCAATGTCATGAGTGACCTTAAACTTATTATATCATCTCCCTTATAGTCCTGTCAGAATTCTGCTACGACATAAAAATACATTAGATTTCAACTCCAAATTCTCTTCTTGATTAAACATTTAAACAAACTCCATCACAAAGTCAAAACCTTGAAATGAGGAGATTAAATCTAGTAATTTACATATGATTAAAAACAAAAACGACCAGTTCTAGTCTGTTCTCCCTATCCCCTTTTTTGCCCCAAAACATAAAAAAAGACCCGTCACACAAGGCTTAAACCTTGATATGACGGGCTTTTTAAGTCGCTATTATTTTACAGCGTCTTTAAGAGCTTTACCAGCTTTGAAGGCTGGAACTTTAGAAGCTGCGATTTCGATTTCTTTACCAGTTTGTGGGTTGCGACCTTTACGAGCTGCACGTTCACGAACTTCAAAGTTACCAAAGCCGATCAATTGAACTTTTTCACCAGCCGCAAGGTAATCAGATACAGCTGTAAAAACAGCTTCAACCGCTGCTGCAGAATCTTTTTTAGTAAGTTGAGTAGCTTCTGCTACTTTTGCGATCAAATCTTGTTTGTTAGCCATGTTAACAAATCCTCCAAATAATTTATGAGCTTTCGCTCTAACAGTTTATATCATATCTAATTTTTCTATATCGGTCAAGTATAAAACGCTATTTTGACGGCTTTTTCTTGTAAATATCAAATGAAATTGCATCATTGACAAGATCTATCGATGTTGCCTTAAGATAGATTCCACTGGTATTTTCAAGATTTTCCAAATGAATTACTATTGAGGATTGTTTAGGTTGAACTTCAACAATTTCAGGTAAATCATAACTTTTAGCGATAAACTTGAGAACATCAGCTTCCGGAAGCGGTAATGCTCCGGCGGATATAGAAGTAATTTTAAGTTGAACAGAGCCGTCTTCAAGCTGATATGGTTCAAAATAAACATAAAGTGGGACATCATAACCTAGCAGATTATAGGTCCCTTCAAAAACAATTGTGCTCATTGTCGCATAAACCTCATAGGTCATGCTCTTCGTCTGATACTCCTCAAGAAAGGACGCGACAGTCTGATTGAGTTGTTCCCTATTGGTCGATACTGTTCCGACTCTAATATCGTCAGTTGAAGAGAGTTTAGCTACTGTCTCTTTCAGGTTGACTTCACGAATAGTAGTGATTCTCTGGAAAACAATGATTGCTAGTGCCAACTCTGCTATCACAAAAACGAAAAAGAGCCATTTCCAAGCATTAATCCGTTTTCCATTCCTCTTTTGTTTCAAGTATTTTCTCCATAATTGCATTTGTCATAATCAGATAACCTGTATTATTGGGATGGAAATGATCATCTGATAAAAGATTATTAAGCGATTCGTTAGAGGCTGTAGTGGATTGTTTATCTGTATCTGTCTCTTCTTCACTACCAAAAATAGCATCGAAGAAGGACGGCTCACTCTCTGAGGTTGTTTCTGAATCTGTTGGTGAATCATCTTCAGATACTTCCAATCCCTGTTTTCCATCCAATCCTTTGTAAAGGAGATCATTTACGGGTACAAAATAGACTCCGTTATACTCACTCACAACGGCCTGCGTCGCCTTATTCCAGTCATCAATCACAGTCTGCATTTCGGTAAGTTCATTAAAACTAAGATAAAAGGGGTTGTATATCCCAACGATGTAAATAGGCAAGTCCTTGTTATCACGCCTTGCCAAGCCAAGAATCTGCCTCAATTGTTGCTGATACACTTGCACAGGTTGGGTAAATGAAGACAGGCTCAACTTATCTAAATTCTTCCGAACAACTGACATGACATTATTACCACCAACAGTCAAGGTCATAAAATCTGCCTGAGCAAGATTTTTTTTAATCTCTGGATTCTCCCTCATCCGTTTTAGAATCTGCTTACTGGTATTACCCGCTTTTCCATAATTATAAAAGTCTACATTTTGACCATACTGACTGGTTATCTTTTGAGATAGGATAGGAACAAATCCACCTTGCATGGTACTGTCTCCAACTCCTTCCGTCAAAGAGTCACCAATAGCTACATAAGTTAACGTAGGCCTTGCCTGAGTTTCAAAATCACTCTTGGTCAAGACCGGCTCTGCTATGGGAACCAAACGATTAAAAAATAAGAGACTAGCCAAAAATAGGCAGATCACGAATCCAAGGGGAAAGGCTCGTCTAAGCATAGCGAACCATGACAGCAAAAGCGTCCTCTCCTGTGTGGGTTTGAATAATAGAACCAGTCTCTAAAACGGCAATATCAGATGAAACATAGGGTTGAAGCAAGGATTTGAGTTGCAAAGCTAGCTCCGTTCCACCTGAATAAGAAATACTAATTTCAGCAATTTCTCTGCCTTTGATGCCAGAATAAATATAGGATTCAGCCCATTTTGTAAAAGTTTTATTTCCACGACCTTTAGAAAGTGTCTCTAATTGACCGTCAATCAATTGCATCATGACACGTACATTCAGAAGACTGCTCAAAACGCCTGTTACTCGACTAATTCGACCACCTTTAACCAAGTTTTCTAATGTTGATACCCCGATATAAAGCTCTGTTTTCTCCTTCACTTCTTCAACACGGGCCAAGACATCCTCAAGACTCCCACCAGTTTGAGCCACCTTGGCTGCCTCGACAACTTGGAATTTAAGGGCCTGGTCTGTGAAGGTAGAATCCAAAATAGTCACAGGTGCATTCGCCAATTGGGCTCCCTGTCGCGCTGCTTCAATCGTACCAGATAAAGTCGGTGTAAGGTGAATGGACACGATATGGTCCGCCCCTTCAGCGACCAATTTTTCAAAGGCTTCTGCAAAGAGTCCAATTGGTGGTTGGCTCGTCTTCGGCAAAGTTTTGCTCTGCTTCATAAGACTGAGAAAATACCCAGGACTTTTCAAATCATTGTCAGAATATACGACACCATCGACCATAACAGATAAAGGAATAACTGTGATGCCATATTCTTCCACTAAGCTCGGTTCAATCGTAATCGAAGAATCTGTAACAATTTTAATCATATCTATCTAACCCTTGTTTTCTCTCTAAAATGATTATCCTTATTATAGCATATTTTACAAGCTCATTCTGTTAGAAACATTGAAAATATTGTGAAAATAGCAAAGCAGTTCTCTGATTAAAGAGAACTGCTGGTTCTGTATAAACTGTGGTTAAGATGTGTGTTGCTGAAGCAGTTCTCGCGCTTGGACGCGAGCAGCTTCGGTCACTTCACTTGCTGCCAACATCTTAGCAACTTCCTCAACTCGCTCCTCTGTCGTCAAGAGACGGACAGTCGAAACTGTTGAATGGTCGTCCGAGATTTTCTCAATGAAAAATTGGTAATCGGCAATAGCAATGACCTGGGGCAGATGCGAAATGGCCAGAACCTGTCCATGCGAGCCAATCTTATGAATTTTCTGGGCAATGGCTTGAGCTACACGGCCTGACACTCCCGTATCTACCTCATCAAAGACGATGGAGGTCTTGTCTTCACGTCTTGAGAAGGCCGACTTGATAGCCAACATGAGTCGGGATAATTCCCCACCAGAGGCAACCTTGGTTAGGGGTTTGAAGTCCTCGCCTGGATTGGTTGAAATGTAGAACTCGACCGCTTCATTGCCCTCACGGCTGAACTTAGCCTTGGTAAAATGAACCTGAAAATTTGCCTTTTCCATGTAGAGGTCTTGAAGCTCTTGCTTGATTTCAGCCTCCAGCTGCGAAGCAATGGCATGGCGGTGCTCACTGAGTTGACCTGCCTGTTCAACAAGATCATGCTCCAATTTTTTGAGTTCCCGTTCCAGCTCGTCAGAAGAAAGACTGTTACCAGTTAGCAGTTGATACTCCTTACTGATGTTATCATAGTAGTCAATGACATCGTTGACCGCTCCGCCATATTTCCTCGTAATGCTATTGAGCACATCTAAACGAGACTCAATGGACTGGAGATATCCTAGGTCAAAGTCCAGATTATCCAACAAATCACCAAGCTTGCGACTGACCTCCTCTAGGCTATAGTAGGCATCGGTGAGGTTACTAGAAATCGCCTTGTAATCCTGGTCATAATCTTCCAGGGTCAGCATGTCATTCATGGCTGATCGGATGTTGTTGAGGCTAGAATTATCCTCATTATCCAGCATGACATAGGCATTGGTCAAGGTGTCGGCAATCTGCTTGTGGTTCATAAGCTTATCACGCTCTTTTTGGAGCTGAATGTCCTCGTCAACCTTGAGACCAGCCGCCTCAATCTCTGCCATCTGGTACTCAAGCATTTCAATACGGGCCTTATGTTCCTGTTCATTTTTCTGCTTGGTTAAGACTTGATGGCGGAGCTTTTTATAGGCATCAAAGGTAGCCTGATAGTGCTTCTTGAGATCAACAAAATAAGCTTCCCCGAAGGCATCCAGCATCCGAATATGCATCTGGGGTCTCATCAGTTCTTCCTGGTCATGTTGACCATGGATGTCTACTAGAAAATGACTAATAGCACGCAGGGTTGACAGGTTCACCATCTGACCATTGACACGGCTAACAGATCGCCCATTTTGAAAAATCTCCCGACGAATAATCAATTCATCGCCAATTTCCAGGCCATTTTCTTCTAGGATTTGCGTTAAGGCCGGATTTTCCTGAACAGAAAAGAATCCTTCAATCTCAGCCTTGGTCTGACCATGTCGGATGACATCAGTTGAAGCCCGACTCCCCAGCATCATGTTCATCGCATCGATGATGATGGACTTCCCGGCCCCTGTCTCACCAGTTAAAACCGTCATCCCATTTTCAAAATTAAGACGAATTTCCTCGATAATGGCAAAATTCTTAATCGAAATTTCTAAGAGCATTACTCACCTCTATTGTTCGTCACTAACAACCATCGATTCTAATTTTTGTCGAATAACTTGCTGATAAAAATCAGTCTTAGCCACTAAAAGAAGGCTATCATCATCTGCAATCAAGGAGAAAATCATCTCCTTATATTTTGTCAAAAGTTGACGCTTGATAAGGCGACTAGTACCAGGCACAACATCAACATGGATCATTTTTTCCAGGCCATCAACTAGAGGTGATACTGCTAAAATAGACGGAGTTTCGTCGATACGGTGTCCTTCTTGACGTAATTTATCCTTAGAGAGGCCATAGATGTACGATCCATCTGGGCCTGGAATTTTGATAATACCAATCTCATTCATATCACGAGAAATCGTCGCCTGAGTTAAGGTCTGACCTGCATTCTCCAAGATATCTAAGAGTTCTTGCTGAGTGGAAATTTTGTGCTCTAAAATCAGCTTTTTTATAAGTTCTAAACGTTCACGCTTTCTCATTTGCTTTAAATTCCTTATGTGTTTGTTCTACAAGTTCGACCAGACTGGTCTCTACTTGATTTTGAGGATTGTCAGATTTTTGAAGATGGGCAATAAATTCAATATTCCCATGGCCACCTTGGATGGGAGAAAAATCAAGATCTAAGAGGCTAAAGCCTGCCTCCATAGCAAATCTGGTCACTTTTTCAAGGACTGCTACATGGACAGTTGGGTCTTTGATAATCCCATTCTTACCAATCTGCTCCCGACCAGCTTCAAACTGTGGCTTAATCAGGGCGACCACTCGGCCATCCTCGGCTAAAATCTTATGAAGGGCTGGCAAAATCAGACTCAGTGAGATAAAACTCACATCGATAGAGGCAAAGCTGGGCTCTCCCTCTTCAAAATCAGCTGGCTCAGCATAGCGGAAATTATATTGCTCCATACTTCTAACTCGCTCATCTTGGCGGAGCTTCCAGGCCAACTGATTCGTCCCGACATCAACCGCGTAGACAAGTTGAGCACCATTTTGCAACATAACATCCGTAAAGCCACCTGTTGAAGCCCCGATATCAATCGTCGTCTGGTCATCAACAGAAATTCCAAAGACCTGAAGAGCCTTTTCAAGTTTGAGTCCTCCGCGACTAACATACTTGAGTTTTTCACCCTTGAGTTTGAGTTCGGTAGCATCATCAATTTTCTCACCAGGCTTGTCATAACGCTGGCCATTGATTGTGTTAACAACCAAGCCAGCCATGACGCCACGCTTGGCCTGCTCGCGCGTTTCAAAAAGTCCCTGCTGATAGGCCAGGACATCGACACGTTCCTTAGGCATTGAGTCGCAACCTTTCTATCATGTCATAGACCTTCTCTCCCTGGAAGGAATTGGTCTCTTCAAAGTCCTTAAAAATAGCAGAGGCTTGATCTAGTGCTTTGTCAAGAACAGCATAAGACTGCTCCAAACCTAGCAAGCTCGGATAGGTCGATTTCTCCGCTAGAAGATCCTTCTGAGGTGTTTTACCCAGTTCCTCAAAGGAGGCTGTCACATCTAAGATATCATCTCGAACCTGAAAGGCCAATCCAACTGCCTCTCCTGCTTCACGCAAGCGAGCCACAGCCTCATCTGATAACTGGAGGACTATACCAGCTGCGACAAAGGGAAAGGCCAAGAGTTTGCCCGTCTTATGGGCATGGATTTGGGCTAATTCTGTCAAATCCACCTGACGGCCCTCACCCTTGATATCCAACATCTGTCCACCGACCATACCGAAGGTCCCAGACCCGTAAGACAATTCACGGATTAAGCCAACCTTGACTTCAGCAGGGTAATCTGTCTCTGCTATGAGCCCAAAAGGATCCAAAAAGAGACTATCACCAGCCAAAATAGCTGTCGCTTCGTCAAATTGCTTGTGGTTAGTCAGGCGACCACGGCGATAATCATCGTTGTCCATGGCTGGCAGGTCATCATGAATAAGGCTGCCTGTATGAATCATTTCTACACTAGCCGCCGCATCATAGTCACGGTCCGTTAAGCGGTGGCCAAACCCCTCCAGAACCTCCAGCATGATAAGAGGACGAATTCGCTTGCCACCAGCATCGACTGAGTAGAGGATGCTCTCAACCAAGTCCGTAGAAAGCTCCTTTTGCTCATAAAATCGACGAATGGCCTGATTTAAACGTTCAATCTTGTCACTCACTCTGCGAACTCACCTTCTGTTCCGTCTGCCTGCATAACCTTGACAATCGTTTTCTCTGCGTCGTTCAAGGTCTTCTGCAGGTCTTTTGATAGGGCCATACCCTTTTGGAATTCCTGGATAGCATCTTCAAGTGCCACATCCCCATTCTCCAACTTGGCCACAATAGCCTCTAACTGCTGCAAATTTTCTTCAAATGTTTGTTTTTTACTTGGCATCCTTTACCTCCACAAGGAGCTGACCATCCTGCATCAGAACAGTTACTTCCTCGCCTACTGTCACATCCTTAACGGATTGAATAATTTTGCTGTCTTTTTGGACCATGGCATAGCCTCGCGATATGATGCGTGAGGTATCCAGAGAGAGCAGGGCGTCTTGGGCTCGGTCAAAGCGGGTCTGCTGACGCTCAAAAGCTGTCTTGGTCTGGCTAAGCAAGAGACGTTCCAAGGCAGCAACCTGGTCTTGAAAACGCTGAATCTGGCCTGCCATATCCTGTGCTTGAAGACTGGCATGTAATCGGGTCACATCAGATTGAGCCTTGCTCAGACGTTGCTCCATCTGGTGTCGTATATTCATGGTCAGCCTGTCTAGACTTTGCACATAGGCATCATAGAGCCTAGCTGGCTGTCTAAAGATTACTGATTGAGTAATTTTATCCAATCGCTCCCGCCTTAAATTTACCAGTCTCATAAGAGCTTGATAAAACCGCAACTGTCTATCCTGTAAGAAATTTAGAAGGTCAGCCTTGGTGACGGGAGTCGCTAACTCTGCTGCAGCGGTTGGCGTCGCTGCTCTGCTATCGGCCACAAAATCCGCCAAGGTCGTGTCAGTCTCATGCCCAACGCTCGAAATAACCGGTAAGCGTGACTCGAAAATGGCCTGTACCACGATTTCTTCATTGAAGGCCCAAAGGTCCTCAATAGAACCACCTCCCCGACCAACGATAAGCAGGTCTAAATCGTCCCGCTGGTTGGCTAGAGCCAGGTTGCGAACCACATCTTCAGCCGCTCCGGCTCCCTGAACTTTAGTGGGAAAAAGTAAAATCTCCACACCAGGAAAGCGCCTAGAAACCGTCGTAATAATATCTCTGATGACCGCCCCGCTTGGACTGGTCAAAACCCCAATTTTCTTGGCAAATTGAGGGAGGGACTGTTTGTGACGTTGGTCAAAATAACCAGCCTCAGCCAACTTTTTCTTAAGCTGCTCAAACTGAAGGGCTAAGGCTCCGATGCCATCTGGCTCAGCTTTTTCTATGATAATGGAATAGGTCCCACTAGGTTCATAGAGCTGAATTCGCCCTATGACATTGATTTTCATCCCCTCTTCTAGATCAAAAGGAAGAGCTTTGAAAATCCCAGCCCACATGGTCGCCTGAATAACAGCCTTGTCATCCTTGAGAGAGAAATACTGATGGGTCGGTCGCTTGCGGAAATTCGATACCTGACCCGTCAAATAAACCCGCTCCAGATAAGGGTCACGATCAAATTTTAATTTCAAATACTTGGTCAAATGCGACACAGATAAATAATCTGACATCAAACTCCCTTTCTGGTTAATAAGTCAGCTTCAATTATACCATTTTTATTCAGAAATAGTGATGATGAAGTTGCTTTTGACCATAGAAAAAGGCAGAGAAAACAACTCTACCTTGTAAATCATATTATTTCACTGTTCGGACAGCTGCGTTATAGGTTTGCTCCATGAGCATGGTGATGGTCATAGGACCGACACCTCCTGGGACTGGTGTGATGGCACTAGCAATTTCTGCCACTTCTGCATAGGCTACGTCCCCGCAGAGCTTGCCATTTTCATCGCGGTTCATACCGACATCGATAACGACCGCACCATCCTTAACAAAGTCCTTAGTCACAAAGTTGGCCCGACCGATAGCAACGACCAAAATATCTGCAGTCTTGGCTAAGGCCGCCAAGTTCTGAGTCCGTGAATGAGCGATGGTTACAGTTGCATGGGCATCCAAAAGCATTTGTGCCATAGGCTTACCAACGATATTAGAACGACCAATCACAACAGCTTTCTTGCCTTTAAGTTCAATGTCATACTCAGTAAACATCTGCATGATTCCTGCTGGTGTAGAAGGAATCATAACAGGATGACCACTCCAAAGCTTGCCCATATTGGTCGGATGGAAGCCATCCACGTCCTTGGCAGGGTCGATAGCCAGCAATACCTTTTCCTCATTGATATGGTCAGGAAGAGGCAGCTGAACCAAGATACCGTGCCAAGATGGGTCTTGGTTGAAGCCCGCAATCAGGTCCAAGAGCTCTGCTTCTGTGATGGTCTCAGCTACGCGTACCACCTCACTCTTAAAGCCTGCCGCCTGGGCTGAGCGCTCCTTGTTACGAACATAGACTTGGCTGGCTGGGTCTTCTCCCACCAAAATAACCACCAAACCTGGTGTCACACCATGCTCAGCCTTGAGCTGGGCTGTTTTTTCTGCTAGAGCTCCCTGCATTTTTGCTGCAAGTGCTTTTCCATCGATAATCGTCGTCATCACATCACCTCTTTTTTCTATCATACTAAAATAAAGCATACATTTCCATGTTTTTGATTAAAAAAATAGACTTGCACACCTAAATACGAACAAATCTATTTTTTTAATTTTTTTCGGTCGTTTTTATAAGACCTTGGACAAGAAATCCTTAGTCCGCTCTTCCTGAGTTTGGTCAAAGACTTGCTCAGGCGTCCCCTGTTCAACAATAACACCACCATCCATAAAGATGACACGGTCTGCCACTTCCTTGGCAAAGCCCATCTCGTGGGTCACGATGACCATGGTCATCCCTGATTTTGCCAAATCCTGCATGACAGCCAATACTTCTCCGACCATCTCTGGGTCGAGGGCGGAAGTCGGTTCATCAAAGAGCAAGACATCTGGATCCATGGCGAGACCGCGGGCAATGGCAATCCGTTGCTGCTGGCCACCAGAGAGACTTGACGGATAGGCACTAGCCTTATCTCTCAATCCAACCTTATCTAACAATTCATAGGCCCTCTGCTCAGCTGTTGATTTTGAAACTCCTTTTATTTTAGTTGGAGCTAGGGTAATATTGTCCAAGACAGACATATTGGGGAAGAGGTTAAATTGCTGGAATACCATCCCCATCTTCTCCCTCATTTTAAAGACATCATTAGCCTTATCTGTAATATCGACTCCCTCAAATGTGACTTGCCCCTCAGTCGGGACTTCGAGTAAGTTCATGGTTCTTAAAAAGGTCGATTTACCTGAACCTGAAGGACCAATAATTACAACGACCTCTCCTGCTTGTATGTCTAGGTCGATGCCCTTGAGGACTTCATTTTTCCCGAAATATTTATGCAAATTTGTAATCGAAATAATTGGCTGGCCCATTAGTGGTGTCCTCCTTGACTAAGTTTCTTTTCAAGTAACCCTAAAAGCTGTGACATAAGGGTCGTGATAATAAGATAGTATAATGCTGCGAATAAGAGCGGCTCTATCGGCAAATAAGTTGCTGTTGCTACAGACTGAGCCCCATTCCATAATTCCATGACCCCGATTGTCTGCAAGAGTGAGGAGTCTTTAATAATCGTGATAAATTCATTCCCTAATGCAGGCAAGATATTCTTCAGAGCCTGAGGGAGAACAACATAACGCATGGTTTTCCACGGTTTAATTCCCAGTGAGTAGGCTGCCTCAGTCTGCCCCTTAGGCACAGAGTCAATCCCAGCCCTAATGGCTTCTGAGATGTAAGCTCCGCTATTGAGTGAAAGAATAATTATCCCAGGTAAGAGACGTGAAAAATCAAGGTTGAGCACACCAAAGCTGATCGTTGGAGCACTGGTGAAGTTCATCCAAACAAAGGAAATCATAATCTGCACAACCATTGGTGTCCCTCGAAAGACCCAAACGTAAAAAGAAAACAGCCAATCCAAGGGTTTAAAGCGTGACCGTTTGGCTAGTGCAACCAACAAACCGATGATGGAACCAAAAAAAACCACACAGGTTGAAATCATAATGGTAACGAGGACTCCGTAGTTAAAATAAGCCCAGTATTTCTCTAAAAATGAAAAGTTCATGAAAACTCCTTAATCTCTAAGTCTTAATAATATTCTCTAAATTATAACATATTTGAATAAAAATACAAGCGGAACATCTAGACTTTTTTACCGACCATAAAAGAAAGAGCCGGGACTATCGTCTCAGCTCTGTGACTAACTTAGTAAAGCAGGTCGTAAATTTCCATCGCGATCAAGTCGATACTATCAAAAGTATAAGTTTCACGCGCTTCTACATCACGAAGTGTAAAGACTGGACCATTTTCAGGGTCGTTATTGAAGGCAACTTCAGCTACCACCACACCCTCACGCTCAAAATTACGTTTCAAATTGCTTTCGTCTGTTGCCATCAGTTCCAAACGGTTGATAATTCTTACCAAATGAGATTCCATAGTAGACTCCTAATCTAGATTTCTTTATTAGTTCTCTCCTATTCTACCATAAAATAGCAAAAGCGACAGCAAAAACTACTAGATTTAATGATTTTTTAGGGTCTCATAGAGGACCGCCTTGATGGTATGCATGCGATTTTCAGCCTCTTGGAAAATAAGCGGAGCGTATTTTTGGAAGACCGAATCCGTGATTTCGAGTTCTGTGTAACCATACTTGTCGTAGAGTTCCTGACCAATCTCAGTCTTTATATCATGGAAGGCAGGAAGACAATGAAGAACAATCAGATTAGGATTTGCTGCTAAAGCAAGTAAATCATCATTAACCTGATAGGGCATCAGCTGGTCAATACGTTCCTTGAAATCAACAGTTTCTCCCATAGATAACCAGACATCCGTATAGATGACATCAGTCCCCTTAATTTCTGCCACATCATCTGTAATTGTAATAATGGCTCCATGATTATGTTGAGAGGCCAACTGAACAATCTCAGGCTCAGGTTGCAGGGCCTTAGGGGCAATAATCGTCACGTTGACACCTAAGATAGCTCCGGTAACCAGGAGTGAGTTAGCCACATTATTCCGCCCATCTCCAATGTAGGTCAGGGTTCTGTTGGTCAAATCTCCGAAATGTTCCTTTATGGTTAGAAAATCAGCTAGCATCTGGGTCGGGTGCCATTGATCCGTCAAGCCATTCCACACTGGAACACCTGAAACTTCTGCCAAGGTCTCCACCTCTTCTTGCTTGAAACCACGGTATTCAATCCCGTCAAACATCGAGCCCAATACCCTTGCAGTGTCCTCTACGGACTCCTTCTTACCTAATTGGATTTCTCCCTGGCCCAAATAGGTCACCTGCATACCGAGGTCTTGCCCAGCTACTGTAAAGGCAGCCCGAGTCCGTGTCGATGCCTTTTCAAAGATTAGGGCAATATTGAGTCCCTCCAAATAACGGTGGACCACCTTTCCCTTCTTCATTTGTTTGAACTTCTCTGCCGAGTGAATCAAGTGTAATAACTCTTCTTGACTAAAGTCAATTTCCTTTAAAAACGATTTCCCTTGTAACATAGCATCTTCTCTTTTCTATTTTTATACAACATTATAAAATATTTATAAAATAAATTCAACATTTATTTAGCTTTTTACGGAATATTTATTCTGTTTTTCAGCAAAAAGTAATTTCTTACCACTCAAACTATAGTTGAGATTCCAACAAACAAAAAAATCAACAGAAAAAGTCTGCTCATAATCTTTTTACTTGATTTGTAAATCTGAGATGCTATAATGAAACTATGAATTTGACCTTTTTTGACCATTCAAAAAAAGGTCTCTCGTGTACGTTAAATGAAAGAGGTAACCTATGCTCTGTCAAAATTGTAATCTTAATGAATCTACTATCCATCTCTATACCAGTGTCAATGGTCAGCAAAAGCAGATTGACCTCTGCCAAAACTGCTACCAAATCATGAAGACGGACCCTAAAAATAGTCCGCTCAGCCATCACACATCATCCCTTAACCCCTTCTTCGACGATTTCTTTGGAGATTTGAATAACTTCCGAGCCTTCAATGGCGGTGATTTGCCAAATAGCCCTAAAACCCAGTCCGGTGGAGCTGGAAATGGCGGAGCTGGGAACGGAATTCCTAACGGACCAACAGGCCGTCACCCTGGCCAGGGTCCACGTCGTCAACCTGCTCCTGAGCGCCCTAAGGGACTATTGGAAGAGTTCGGAACCAATCTGACTGAAATCGCTAAGCGGGGTGAAATCGATCCTGTCATTGGCCGTGACGAAGAGATTGTTCGTGTCATCGAAATCCTTAACCGCCGCACCAAGAACAATCCCGTCCTCATCGGAGAGCCCGGTGTTGGTAAGACCGCAGTTGTCGAAGGCCTGGCCCAAAAAATTGTTGACGCTGACGTGCCTCAAAAACTCCAAGGCAAACAGGTCATTCGCCTCGATGTCGTCAGCCTCGTTCAAGGCACAGGTATCCGAGGTCAATTTGAAGAACGCATGCAAAAATTGATGGAAGAAATTCGCAACCGTAAGGATGTTATCCTCTTCATCGATGAAATCCATGAAATTGTTGGTGCTGGATCTGCTGGCGACGGAAACATGGACGCTGGCAATATCCTCAAGCCGGCTCTGGCCCGAGGTGAAATGCAACTAGTCGGTGCTACAACCCTCAACGAATACCGCGTCATCGAAAAAGACGCTGCCCTAGAACGTCGGATGCAACCTGTCCGCGTTGATGAGCCAAGCGTTGCTGAAACCATCACTATCCTTAAAGGTATTCAGCCTAAATACGAGGACTACCACCACGTTCGTTACACATCAGAAGCCATCGAGGCTGCTGCAATGCTCTCCAACCGCTACATTCAAGACCGCTTCCTACCAGACAAGGCTATTGATTTGCTTGACGAAGCCGGCTCTAAGATGAACTTGACCCTCAACTTTGTCGATCCTAAAGAAATTGACCAACGATTGGTTGAAGCAGAAAATCTTAAGGCCCAAGCCACTCGCGATGAGGACTATGAAAAAGCGGCCTACTTCCGCGACCAGATTGCCAAGTACAAGGAAATGCAAAATGCCAAGATGGACGAGCAAGATATTCCTGTCATCACTGAAAAGGAAATTGAAACCATCGTTGAGCAAAAAACTAATATCCCTGTCGGCGACCTTAAGGAAAAAGAGCAAAGTCAACTGCTCAATCTTGCCAGCGACCTGAAAGCTCATGTGGTTGGCCAAGACGATGCCGTAGACAAGATTGCCAAGGCTATCCGTCGCAACCGTGTCGGTCTCGGTACGCCAAACCGTCCAATCGGTTCCTTCCTCTTTGTTGGTCCGACCGGTGTCGGTAAGACGGAACTCTCCAAGCAGTTGGCCATTGAACTCTTCGGTTCAGCTGATAGCATGATTCGCTTTGACATGTCCGAGTACATGGAAAAACATGCTGTTGCCAAGCTGGTCGGAGCTCCTCCAGGCTACGTTGGCTACGAAGAAGCTGGACAACTCACCGAAAAAGTTCGTCGCAATCCATACTCTCTCATTCTTTTGGATGAGATTGAAAAGGCCCATCCGGATGTCATGCACATGTTCCTCCAAGTTTTGGATGACGGACGTTTGACGGATGGACAGGGGCGCACTGTCAGCTTCAAGGACACCATTATCATCATGACTTCCAACGCTGGGACCGGTAAGGTCGAGGCCTCTGTTGGCTTCGGGGCTGCCCGTGAAGGCCGTAGCCAGTCTGTTTTGGGACAACTGGGCAACTTCTTCACACCAGAGTTTATGAACCGTTTTGATGGCATTATTGAATTCCAGGCCCTGTCCAAGGAAAACCTTCTGTCTATCGTTGATATCATGCTTGCAGATGTTAACAACCGCCTTGCCAGCAACGACATTCATCTCCATGTGACTGATAAGGTCAAGGAGAAACTCGTCGACCTAGGCTACAATCCTAAGATGGGCGCTCGGCCATTGCGCAGAACCATCCAGGACAATATTGAGGATGCCATCACTGACTTCTACCTGGAAAATCCAACAGAAAAAGACCTCCGGGCAGTCATGACTAGCCAAGGGAAGATTGTCATCAAGTCCGCTAAGAAAGCTGAAACAACTTCTGATACTGCAGAAATCACTGAAAACGAAGTCTAAGACCATAGGAAGTCGGAAAGAACTCCTAAAAGTAAAAAAAAGAGTTCGATAACTTCGCTTCTGGGTTTTTGAGCTGAGGCTGAAACGGTCTCTTCCCAGACCGTTTGACACTGACTTCGTCAGCTTTATTTCCCACTTCAAAAGGTCTCCCAGACCTTTTGAACT
>NZ_JBHRZV010000015.1:0-32843 GCF_042649745.1 Streptococcus caprae
CGTATTTTCATTGCCATAAACATAAAACGAGAGAAGACAAGTCCTGTCCTCTCTCGGTGTTAAATTGGTCAACCCACTACAGTTGACAAAGAGCCCAAAACTGGAGGGCCTGATTTTTCTGATAAAGTTTCTTTAATCTAGGCAAGGGCTTTGCGATAAATCTTAGGATTATTGCAAAGCCATTAACGACGAGTAAAGGAACTTTAGCGAAAAATTAACGACGAAGACCGAGAGATTGGATCAAATCACGGTAACGGTTAACGTCAGTACGGCGAAGGTAAGCCAAGAGGTTACGACGGTGACCGATTTTCTTCATCAAACCACGGTAAGTTGCGTGGTCTTTTTTGTGTTGCTTGATGTGGTCGTTGAGGTGGTTGATTTCCCAAGTAAGGACAGCAACTTGAACCTCTACAGACCCAGTGTCACCTTCGTGACGAGCATATTGAGCAATGATTTCATTTTTTTTCTCTTTTGAAATTGCCATGAGTGTTTCTCCTTTATATTTGGCTTCATCCGAGTGCTAGGTTGGCATTCCCACCACCAAGAAGAAGTTAGTTGCTCTTATGAGCCTTTTTATTCTATCAAGACTGGCTGGCTTTGTCAACTTTTTCTCTTGAAAATAGCAAAGCGAAGACCTAGTTGATCTTCACTCGCTAATTGATAGGAATTATTGATTAATCCTTAGCCGCTGGCAGGATCAGGTTAAGGACCACACCTACGATGGCGCAGAGGGCAGTTCCTGATAAGGTCAATGGTCCCAAGTCCAGAACAGCACCACCAAGTCCCAAGACCAACATAGAGCTGGCAATAATCAGGTTACGCACTTGTCCAAAGTCCACTTGACGCTCGATAAGCACCTTAAGACCATTGCTGGCGATAACACCGTAAAGGAGGATAGACATCCCACCCAAAACCGCATTTGGAATGGTTGAAATCAGAGCAGTAAATTTACCGAAGAAAGAAAAGACGATAGCAATGAAGGCTGCGTTGCGGATGACAGAGACGGAGGCAACACGAGTCATCCCGATAACCCCTGTATTTTCCCCATAGGTCGTATTAGCAGGTCCGCCGATAATGGCTGACACTGCCGTTGCCACTCCGTCACCAATCAAGGTGCGTTGAAGACCAGGATTTTTCAAGAATTGACGACCTGTGATTTGCCCTAAGACGGTATGGTCACCAATATGCTCTGCTATGGTCACGACTGCAATCGGCAAGATTGCCAACATCTCAGGACCAAAGTAGAAAGAGTAAGACTTGAAGGCGCCACCTGTTGCAAAAGGCAGGTAGAATCCTGGAAGCTCAAACCACTTGGCCTCAAGCACTGGTGTGAAATCAACCAAGCCTAAGAAAATCGCAACGATATAGCCTCCGATAATGGCAAAGAGGAAGGGAATGATCTTGATGAAGCCCTTACCGTTGGTGTTGATGAAGGCTGCAATCAGGAAGGTCACAATAGCCACGACAATGTTGCGCCAGTCGGCATCAGCGACAAAGCCTGCTGATGTCACGGCAGAATTAGCTAAACCAAGCCCGATAACAATAATCATAGGCCCGATGACAATCGGCGGTAAGAGGCGGTCAATCCACTTGGTCCCAACCACACTGACAATGCCCGCAATGAGCACATAAATCAAGCCGACAAAGAAAATCCCTGTCTGAGCAGCATCAACCTTACCGTCCATAGCTTCGATAGCTGTCGCCATAGCTGTGATGTAGGCAAAGGAAGAGCCCAAGTAAACCGGCACCTTAAACTGGGTCGCTACCTGATAAATCAGGGTCCCAAGTCCAGAGGCAAAGAGGGCAACCGAAACCGGCATACCAAGAATCAGCGGTACCAAGATCGTCGCACCAAACATGGCAAAAACGTGCTGGAAACTCAACAAGAGACCAGGAACCAGGTCTGGTTTTTGATCAACGTCTAAGAGCAGGTCAACCTTTGACACATCAAGGTCAATAGCTGAGTGTTCTGGGTGTTCAGCGACACGCATTTTCAAATCCATCGTTTCTCCTTCGAGAACCCTTCTCTACCTTTTAGGCAGACAAAAAGGCCTCGTTCTAACTATAAAATGTAGTCATAGGCCTTCTTCAGATTATAGCTAGTCCGCAGACTAGTCGTCTCAGATATCGTCTTTCTCACCTCACGGGATGAGTTTAAAAACCTACGCTTCTGATAGTGTATCATAGAAAATAATTTTTGACTAGTATGATATTCTTATTTACTTTAGCTGTGTGAAAATTTAACAGTTGATTTCCTTGAAAATTCCATGAAATTTTCATAGAATAAGAAAGTATTATTTTTTTGGAGGAAATTTTTATGAAGAAATTCTTTGCGGAATTACTCGGAACATTTGTTCTGGTATTTGTCGGAACAGGCGCTGTCGTTTTTGGTAACGGTACAGAGGGTGTTAGTCATCTAGGTATTGCCCTTGCCTTTGGTTTGTCTATCGTTGCAGCAGCTTATTCTATCGGGACTGTATCCGGAGCTCACTTGAACCCTGCAGTTTCTATCGCTATGTTTGTCAACAAACGTATGGATGCAAAAGAGCTTGGAACTTACATTGTCGCTCAAGTCCTTGGAGCTATCCTTGCATCTGCTGGTGTGTTCTACTATGCTTCTAACTTAGGATTGGACACCACTAGCCTGGGGCAAAATGGATTTACCATCAGTGCTTTTGGAGCCTTCTTGTTTGAAGTCATCATGTCCTTCATCTTTATCCTTGTGATTATGACTGTCACATCTGCTTCTAAAGGTAATGGTAAAATTGCAGGATTGGTTATCGGTTTAAGCTTATCAGCCATGATTTTGGTTGGTTTGAACGTGACTGGTTTATCTGTAAACCCTGCTCGTAGCTTGGCACCTGCCTTGTTTGTTGGTGGTCAAGCTCTTAGTCAACTCTGGGTCTTCATCCTAGCACCAATCGTCGGTGGCGTTCTCGCTGCTATCGTTGCTAAAGAACTTCTTGGTACAGAAGACTAATCCCTAACCTCAATATAGACACTAAACCAGGCTGGACAGTTTATCCACCCTGGCTTTTTTATGTTACATAGCCCACTGGCCTATCTACCTATTAACACTCTTTCAAAATCAAAACGATGCCTGTTTAGGTTTCCTCGCCTAACTCTCTCTTTTGTCTACGTCATCCTACCTTGTCTTTTGAGATTTTGAGTGAGTATAGAATGAAAACAAAGTTGAACAAGCTTCATTTCATATAAATCTCTGGCTTGTCACAAAAGATAATAGTAAAAACCCTCGAATTCCGTAGGACAATTCGAGGGTTTAATTTTTAGGCCTTTTTCTCTTTCAAGACAATGTTCAAGATAAGGGCTGCAAGTGTTCCGGTTGAGATACCAGAAGACAAGACCATTTGGATAGGCGTTGGCAAGCCAGCTAACAATTCTGGACGAACTGTTACACCGATACCAAGGGCGAAAGCCACAGAAATGATCAGGAGTTCACGGTCCCCAATTTTGATGGTTGCCAAAGTTTTAATCCCTTGCGCCGCAACCAAACCAAACATAATCACACCAACCCCACCGAGAACCGGTTGAGGCATGATAGAAATCAAAGCTGAAAGTTTTGGAAAGACACCGAGCACTGTCAGGATAATTCCTGCAATAACCATAACGTAACGGCTGGCTACCTTAGTCAAGGTAATAAGCCCAACGTTTTGTGAGAAGGCTGTGTTTGGTCCAGCACCGAAGATACCTGCAATCAGAGACCCAACACCATCGGCCAAAACACCATTAGCGGCACGCTCTGAAGTCATTTTAGTATTTGACGCTTCTCCGATCGCCATCATAATTCCCACTGTTCCAATCAAGGATACCACATAGGCAGGAATGAAAGATAAGATAGAAGAAAGATCAAACTTGACACCATAGCGGAAGACATTTGGAATCGCAAACCAGGCAGCATTTGAAACCTGTGACAAGTCAACCTTGCCGAGGAAAATGCAGAGCACATAACCAAAAATCATCCCGATAAAGACTGAAGCAGTTGACCACATGCCTTTACCATAGTGGTTAAGCGCCAAGGTAAAGACCATGACGACAAAGGCGATAGAAACATTTTCAACTGAACCATAGTCTGCTGCACCTGACCCACCAGCTGCCCAATCCATACTGACTGGCAAAAGCGTAATCCCGATAAGAGAGACAACGGTCCCTGTAATCAGAGGCGGGAAGAATTTCATGAGCGTCTTGACGAAGCGACTGAGAACAATCTCCACGAAGGCACCAACAATGGTAGCCCCAACAATACCAGGAATTCCGAACTTGCTACCAACACTGATCGCAGGGTTGGCAAAGGTAAAGTCCGTCCCCATCATTCCAGATACGCGCGCTCCGATAGGACCCACACCAGCAGATTGGATAATAGTCGTTAATCCTGCCACAAAGATAGTCGCAGATACCATAATTGAGGTCTCTTCAACAGATAGACCGATCGCTCCTGCCACAACAAGAGGCACGGCAATAATCCCTGCAAAGGCAGCTAGGATATGTTGGAGGGCAAGGACGATAGACACACCGAGCGGTGGACGGTCATCAATCTTATAGAGCATCTCTTCCTGCTCTTCTACCACATGGCCATGATCAATGACTACTTTTTCTTCAGACATAAAAACCTCTTTCCATATTTTTTCACTAGGTTTCTATTCTAGCAGACTTAGAGAAGTTTGACAAGAAATTCCGTTCGATAATTAAAATAACTCAAAAATACGTTCGGTTTTTGTTTTAAAAATTAGATAAACGCTTCCTGTTTTCTTCTTTTTTTACTTTAAAATAGTTTTCTTCATCCCCTAAGCATGCTATAATACTTTCATACACCTAATAGATTAAGAGGAGTTCACATGAAATTATTAGAAGACCGCATTCTCAAGGACGGCAATGTCTTGGGCGAAAACATTCTTAAAGTCGACTCATTTTTAACCCACCAGGTTGACTACAAGCTCATGAAAGACATGGCTCAGGTCCTGGCAGATACCTACCGCGACAAGGGCATCACCAAGGTCGTGACCATCGAAGCCTCAGGGATTGCTCCTGCAGCCTACACGGCAGAAGCCCTCGATGTGCCTATGATTTTTGCTAAAAAGCATAAAAACATTACCATGACAGAGGGCATTCTGACTGCCGAGGTTTATTCTTTCACCAAGCAAGTGGCCAGCACGGTTTCTATCGCCAGCAAGTTTCTTTCAGCGGACGATAAGGTCCTCATCGTCGATGACTTTTTGGCCAATGGCCAAGCTGCCAAAGGCTTGATTGACATCATCCAGCAGGCGGGTGCTGAGGTCGTCGGAGTTGGAATCATCATCGAGAAATCCTTCCAAGACGGTCGTCAAATTCTTCAAGATACAGGTGTGCAGGTCACTTCTTTGGCCCGTATTGAAAAATTTGAAAATGGTCAAGTTATCTTTGCACAAGCTGACGCCTAATTCACAGACCAGCAAAAAGGGAGTGGGAAAGAACTCCTAAAAACAAAAAAAGAGTTCGATAACTTCGCTTCTGGATTTTTGAGCTCAGGCTGAAACGGTCTCTTCCCAGACTTTTTTTGACACTGACTGCGTCAGCTTCATTTCCAACTTCAAAAGGTCCCCCGGACCTTTTGAACTCCCACCCCCGCATGGCTTTGACAGTCTGGGGAGAGACTGTCAAAGGTGCGAGCCTAAAAAATCGAAAGCGAGCAACAGTCCGGTGGACTGTTGAAGGTTAGAAATAACGCAAACTAGGTTTGCGTCATTCGTTAGGGTTTTAAAAACTGACAACATCAGCGTATTAGAGCTCATTCAGCAGTGGTTCATTGGTGCTAAAGCACCTAATGAACTGTGCAGGGGACTTTCTAAGCTGGCAAAGCCATCAGAAAGGCTCCCAACCACTGCGTTAGACTGTTAAAACAAACTATTGATAGCGAGGTTGGACTTTATGCTCAGCCTCTTTTCTTCTAATGCATAAGTCAAATACGCACTAGTATCATCAGGAAAGCCTTATTTCTCTTGGTCTTGACGACTACGCTGGTCCAAAACCATTTTAATCTGTGAATAGACCGCCATGGCCGCCATTCCTGATATCTTATATTGTTTTTTCATATAAGCCAAGATTTGCTTTTGATCCTTACCTGCCAACATCTCACGCGCAAGGTCAGCCACGACATCTTGATTTGATAATAGACCAGCGACTTTGCGTTGTTGCAGAGCATAAGCTTCATAGAGCAAGAAAAGCCAGATAGCTACGATGGCTACAATCGTCACCCAATTAAATTCCATAAAAGTCTCCTTTTCATTTATGATGAGTTAGCTTACGGTGATCAACCGAAAAACCGCAAGCGTTTTCTAAAATTATTGTATCATTTTATTTTCTGTGATGAAAGGATTTTTCATGAAAATCATCCTTCCCAATGCCAAAGAACTCAATACCTACTTAGAAGCTCAGCCGGCCCCAGTCCTTAGCCAACAGAGTCAAGCCATTCTTGACCTGATGCAGGAACTGTCCCCCGAGGAGCTCAGCCATTGCTACAAACTAAACCTGGACCGCTGCCAGCTTGAAGCCGACCGTTGGCAACGTATCTCCCAAGGCGACGCCAAGGCCTACCCAGCTTGGTTACTCTACGACGGCCTCATGTTTCGCTACATGAAGCGGCAGGGGCTCACTCAAACAGAGCGGAACTACTTGGCCAAAACGGCCTTTATTGCAACGGGATTTTACGGCCTCATCTCTGTTTTTGACCCCATCTCACCCCACCGATTGGATTTTCAAGTCCCTGTCCGCATAGAAGGACAGTCGCTCAAACAGTACTGGCGGCAACAATTTTACCAAGTAGTTGCTGATGATGAACTCGTGCTGGATTTGGTTTCCTCAGAATTCAAGGCAGTTTTTTCACCCCAGCAACAAAAACGCATGATTAAATTGACTTTTATGGAAGAAAAAAGTGGACAACTCAAGGTCCACTCCACGATTTCTAAAAAGGGACGAGGGAGATTTTTATCCCTCATGGCAGAGCAGCAAGTCCAGTCTTTAGAAGCTCTGAAAGTCCTTCAGACAGATGGATTTTCCTACAGAGAAGACCTTTCATCCAGCCATGAACTGGTCTTTGTACGACCGACTTAAGGTGCCTTGGTATCCAAAATGATGGTCACTGGCCCATCATTAACCAAGGAAACCTGCATGTCTGCACCAAAAACCCCCTTTTCAAGAGCAACAAACTGAGCCAGTTTTTCGTTAAAACTATCGTAAAGTTGGCTTGCCATATCAGGCTTGGCAGCCCCTGTAAAAGCAGGTCGGTTGCCTTTTTTGGTGTCCGCAAACAGGGTAAACTGGGAAATGGAAAGAATACTACCGCCAATATCTTGAACAGACAGGTTCATCTTGCCGGCTTCGTCAGAGAAAATCCGCATATTGGTAATTTTCCTCACCGCGTAATCCAAGTCTTCCTGGCTATCCTTCGGACCAACACCAACCAAAAGTAAGAGCCCTTGCTTGATGCGCCCAACTACTTGCTCTTCAATCGTCACTGAAGCCTCACTGACACGCTGAATAATAATTTTCATAAGTTCCTTTCAAAAAGAGCGGTTGGGACAGATTTGCCCTCCGCTCGTGTTTTATGTTCTGTATTAGTCTCCTGATATGCAAATCATCGAGGTGACATGCCTTTTTCGCCATCTAATTTTCCAGCTGTATAGGGGAATTCCCGACCTTATCTTCTGAGACTCTCCAATGGAGAAAGGTAGAACTGCGTTCGCCTATCTGGAGGAGATGGTTCTTCATTGTCTGCCACCTCTTCTGAGACTCTCCACTGGAGAGAAGTAGAACTGTGTTCTACTATTTCCCGATTGAAACAGTCCACCGGACTGTTTCAACCATTCGTTCTTTTGACGCTGTAGACGTCGGGGATGACTTTGATTTTGTCAACGACACTGGTGAGGTTGTCGAGGTTGGTGATGCCAAAGCTGACATGGATATTGGCGAATTTCATGTCCTTGGTCGGCTGAGCATTGACTGAGGAGATATTCTTGGTCATGTTGGAGAGTATTTGCAGGACATCATTGAGGAGACCTGAACGATTGAGGCCGTAGATATCAATGTTGGCCATGTATTCCTTACTCGATGGGGTATCTTCCCACTCAACTTCAATCAAGCGCTGCTCGTAACCCTCTTGGCTCTTGATATTATTACAGTCCGAACGGTGAATTGCAACACCACGGCCCTTGGTAATATAGCCTTCGATGGCATCCCCGGGCACTGGGTTGCAACATTTGGCAATCCGCATGAGGAGACCAGAGGCACCTTGGACAATGACGCCACCGTCACTTTTGACCTTGAGGACATCACGATTGTCTTGTTTGACCTCGCCACCTTTCATCAGTTCTTCTGCCTCTGCCTTGGCCTTGGCACGTTCCTGCTCGCGACGCTCTTTTTCTGTCAATTTATTAAAGACACTAAGGGCGGAAATTTCTCCAAAACCAATGGCAGCATAGAGTGATTCTTCGTTGCGATAATTGACACGCAAGAGCAGGTCCTCTAGGTGCTTGCGATCTAGGTATTTATTGGCCACATAGCCATTTTCTTGGAAGACCTCGATGAGGAGTTCGCGTCCCTTGTTGACCGAGAGTTCCTTGTCTTGATTCTTGAAGAACTGACGAATTTTATTGCGGGCCTTGCTGGTTTTAACAATCTTAATCCAGTCTCGGCTAGGACCAAATGAATTTTTATTGGTGATGATTTCAACCACATCACCTGTTTTTAACTTGGCCGTCAGAGGCACCATACGTCCATTAACCTTTGCACCAACTGCATGCTCCCCAACCTGGGTATGAATGGCGTAGGCAAAATCGATAGGGCCAGAGTCTCGAGGCAATTCTTGGACAGCCCCGTTCGGTGTAAAGACATAGATCCGCTCAGTGAAGATGTCTTCCTTGACGGAATCCACAAAGGTCTTGGCATCATTGGCAGCGTCCTGAAGTTCCACCATTTCCTTGATCCAGTCAAGGGCCTTGTCGGAAACTTTTTCAGTAATCCCTTGTTTGTAAGCCCAGTGGGCCGCAACCCCATACTCTGCGACTTGGTGCATTTCCTTAGTCCGAATTTGGAACTCGATCGGGCCTTTTGGACCGTAGACGGTCGTATGGATGGACTGGTAACCATTGGCTTTTGGGGCTGCGATGTAATCCTTGAAACGGCCTGGCATTGGACGCCACAGTTCATGGATGTAGCCCACCATGGCATAGACATCACTGGCCGTCTCCATGATACAGCGAATGGCGGTCAGGTCAAAAATCTGATCGAACCGCTTTTTCTTATCGTGCATCTTACGGTAGATGGAGTAGATATGTTTTGGCCGGCCATAGATATCTCCGAAAAGCCCCTGCTCCTTGGTATAATCACCCAATTTGGTGACAACTTCATCGACCAAGGCCTCGCGTTCACGACGTTTTTCCTTCATGAGGTGGGTGATTTTATAGAATTCTTTCTCATTGAGGTAACGAAAGGCCAAATCTTCCAGTTCCCACTTGATTCGACTAATCCCCAAACGGTGAGCCAGAGGGGCGTAGATTTCCATGGTCTCCCGTGAAATCCGCTCCTGCTTATCCTTGCGAAGATGATTGAGCGTTCGCATGTTATGAAGGCGGTCCGCCAATTTGACCAAAATCACGCGAATATCCTTGGACATGGCCACCAACATTTTACGGTGGTTTTCAGCCAATTGCTCTTCATGGGATTTATACTCAACCTTACCAAGTTTAGTGACGCCGTCTACAATATTGCGAACCTCGACACCGAAAGTTTCTTCCATGTCATCAAGCGTCACATCCGTATCTTCAACGACATCATGTAAAAAGCCACAGGCTACAGTCACAGCATCCTGTTGCAACTTGGCTAAAATCCCCGCCACTTGGATCGGATGAATAATATAGGGCTCGCCCGACTTACGATACTGCTCCTTGTGAGCTTCAACCGCATAATCCATGGCCTTAGCCACAAAAGCTACATCCTCCTCCGGTAAATACTGACGGGTTAAGTCAACAACCTCTTCGCCAGATAAATTTCTCTCTTTTGCCATCTTTCGTCCTAGTTTCCTCTGTATTGTTACCTATTTTAGCATGTTTAAGCTTAAATCTAAAGTTATAAGACGAGAAATTAGAACTCATTCCGTCAATAATAAGAGTAACTTGAGTTAGTTGAAAGTTTTCTATCATTTTTTGAAGACTCTCCATCTCTACGCTCTCCCCCCTTTTTTCCAATTTTCTTAAACTTTAACAGCCCGCAACAGCAATAACGTTCCTGTTTTCACACATTATAGATATCAACCGCTTCACATCAAGACGTTTTGTGAATTTTTTCTTAATGTTTTTGTGATTCGGATTAAAATTCGTTTGATTTTTACCCATTTTTCTTTTATAATGAAAACGTATTACAATATACAAAGGAGAATATTTATGTCTAAGAGACGTTTTATGAGTCAGAGTGCTCTGCTTTTATCACTCGCACTAGCTAGTGGAGTCGTTGTCCAAGCAGACGAAACCTCTACTGCACCAGCAGAATCTACCGCCTCTGCTATTGCCAATACAGAAACCTCTACTGCTGAGACGGGAACTGAAGCAAACAGCAGCAGTTCTGACCTCTCAGACGAAGTAACCGAGCCTGTTGCTGAAGCCACAAATACTGACAATACTACCGATTCTGAAGGTATTGCTACCCCGGATGTTGCACCAACTTCAGCGACAACTGCAACCGCTGAACCTGCTGCCGCTAGCTCCAGCGAAGAATCAAAGGATATCGCTCCTGTTGAAGGCCAAACTGTAGATGTTCGCATCATTTCAACAACTGACCTTCACACCAACTTAGTTAACTATGATTACTATCAAGATAAGCCATCTCAAAGTGTCGGTTTGGCTAAAACTGCCGTCCTTATCGACCAAGCAAAAGCTGAAAATCCTAACGTCATCCTTATGGATAACGGAGACACTATCCAAGGGACACCACTGGGAACTTACAAGGCTATCGTAGATAAACCAGAAGCTGGCGAACAACACCCAATGTATGCAGCTCTGGAAAGTCTCGGTTACGATGTCGGTACTCTCGGTAACCACGAATTCAACTATGGACTCGACTACCTTGATCAAGTCATCTCCACAGCTGGCATGCCCATTGTCAATGCCAACGTCCTAGATGCGACTACCCTCAAGCCTCTCTATAAGACCTACGAAATCATTACCAAAACCTTCACTGATACGACTGGAAAGCCTGTTACCCTTAAACTAGGTGTCACAGGTATTGTGCCACCACAAATCCTCAACTGGGATAAGGCAAACTTAGAAGGTAAGGTTGTCGTTAAAGATTCTGTTGAAGCCTTGGAAGCCTTGGTTCCAGAAATTCGTGCAGCCGGCGCAGACCTTGTCTTTGTCCTGTCCCATTCTGGTATCGGAGATGACGTTTATGAAAAAGGCGAAGAAAACGAAGGCTACCAAATCGCTGGTATCGAAGGGGTTGACGCTGTCGTAACAGGTCACTCACACGCTGAATTCCCAGCAGGTGGCAAAGGATTCTACAGCCGTTATGCAGGTGTCGATGACGTCAACGGTCTCATCAACGGAACACCTGTCACCATGGCCGGCAAATACGGGGATCACCTCGGAATCATCGACCTTAATATTACCTATAAGAATGGCAAATGGCAAACCAACTCTGCCAAGGGAGAAATTCGCAAAATCGATACCAAATCGGACATCGTTGACGAATCTATCATCGCCATTGCCAAGGAAGCCCACGAAGGTACTGTAAACTATGTTCGTCAACAAGTCGGAACAACAACAGCACCAATCAACAGTTACTTCGCCCTTGTTAAAGATGATCCATCTGTTCAAATCGTCAACAACGCTCAAATCTGGTACGCCAAACAAGAATTGGCCGGAACTCCAGAGGCTAGCCTCCCAATCCTCTCAGCAGCAGCTCCATTTAAAGCAGGTGGCCGTGATTTCAATGATGTGACTAGCTACACAGATATTCCTGCTGGCCCAATCGCCATCAAGAACGTAGCCGACCTCTACCTCTATGATAACGTCACTGCCATCCTTAAATTAACAGGGGCAGATATCAGAGAATGGTTGGAAATGTCTGCTGGTCAATTCAATCAGATTGACCCAACCAGCACAGCTCCTCAAAACATTGTTAACTCCGACTACCGGATCTATAACTTTGACGTCATCGACGGTGTAACCTATGAGTACGACATCACTCAGCCTAACAAATACGACCGTAGTGGTAAACTGGTCAATCCCGATGCTAGCCGGGTCCGCAACCTCTCTTACCAAGGTCAGCCAATTGATGACAAGCAAGAATTCATCGTGGTCACTAACAACTACCGTGCTAACGGTAGCTTCCCAGGTGTGGTCAACGCTAGCCTCAACCGCTTGCTCAACCTAGAAAACCGCCAGGCTATCATCAACTATATCATATCTGAAAAAACCATCAACCCAAGTGCAGATAACAACTGGAATTTTACTAACAGCATCGCCGGCTTGGACCTTCGCTTCTACTCAGCAGATAGCGCTAAAGCCTTGATTGCAGGGGCCGAAGATATGGTCTATCTTGCACCAGCCGATGGTCATGATGGATTTGGTGAATACCGCTTCATCTACACTGAGAAGAAGGTTGTGGTAACTCCTGACCAACCTGCTCCAAGTCCAACATTAACAGATAAGGACCGTCAAGAGATCCGAGATATTGTCCGTAAGGCCTATCAAGAAACCCAACAAGTTCCGCTTAAACAAGCAGGACAAAGTAAGGCGAGTGTCATCCCTACATCAACCAAAGAGCTTCCTTCAACAGGTAGCACTGACAGTTCTTGGATGACCCTCCTTGGATTGAACCTCTTAGCAGTAACAGGCCTCTTCGGTCGGAAATCACGCAAACACTAATTACAAGTTTGCTTATCAACCTCAAAATCCCACGAGATTTTGGGGTTTTGATTTTGCCAAAAACTCTCGCTGATTTATGCTATACTAGATATACTAGAAATTCCTAACCACACAAAGGAGCTATTATGACACAAACCTTAGACTACCTCACTACCCTGACCAACATCCCTTCTCCAACGGGGTTCACTTACCAAATCATGGACTATCTCATGGCAGAGCTGCAAGACCTGGGCTACGCTCCTGTCCGCACCCAAAAAGAGGGAGTTCTCGTGACGGTACCTGGCCAGGATGACAGCCAACACCGCCTGCTGACTGCCCACTTGGACACTTTGGGAGCCATGGTCCGTGCCATCAAACCAGACGGTCGCCTCAAAATGGACCTGATTGGTGGTTTCGTCTACAATGCTATCGAAGGAGAAAACTGCACCATCCATGTCAGCAAAACCGGCAAAACTATTTCTGGTACCATCCTTATGCACCAAACCTCTGTTCACGTCTACCGCGATGCCGGAACTGCTGAACGCAATCAGACCAACATGGAAGTCCGCCTTGACGAGAAGGTAACCAGCGAAGACGAAACCCGTGCCCTTGGAATTGAAGTCGGTGACTTTATCTCTTTTGACCCACGGACCATCCTGACAGATTCTGGATTTATCAAATCCCGCCATCTCGATGACAAGGTTTCTGCCGCCATCCTGCTTAACCTGCTCAAGACCTACAAGGAAAACAATACCACCCTCCCTTACACAACCCATTTCTATTTTTCTTCCAATGAAGAAATCGGCTACGGTGCTAACTCCAGTATCCCAAGTCAAGTAACAGAGTTCCTGGCTGTCGATATGGGAGCCATGGGTGATGACCAACAGACAGACGAATACACCGTCTCCATCTGTGTTAAAGACGGCTCTGGACCCTATCACTTTGGACTGCGTCAACACCTGGTCGCCTTGGCTGAGCAAGAGGCTATTCCTTACAAACTAGACATCTATCCCTACTATGGCTCTGATGCATCAGCTGCCATGCGGGCTGGAGCAGAGGTTAAACATGCCCTCCTCGGAGCCGGAATCGAGTCCAGTCACTCCTACGAGCGCACCCATATCGACTCTGTTGAGGCTACCGAAAATCTGGTCGATACCTACCTCAAGAGCCCTATGATTTAAAAAAGCTCTCCCTTAACCAGACCTTGACACCACAAGATATAGTGCTATAATGAAAAACAACATCTATATCTTGTGAAAGGATCTTCTATGAGCCAACATCTGGACATCGTCTATATAAGCCTAACCGGCAATACTAAAAGTTTTGTCAAACGGCTGGTAGCCTACCTCAACAGCCAATATACTGTGGACATTACCACAATCAACATCAAGGAACTAACCAACCATGAGACCTTTCCTGTCCAAGGACCAATCGTGGCCTTTCTCCCCACCTATCTTGAGGGAGGCAATGGTGTCAACACTGGCGATGTGGAAATCTTGACCAATCCCCTAGGCGACTTCCTTGCCAGCCATGACAATTACAGTCGCTGCTTTGGCATCGTCGGTAGTGGCAATCGTAACTTTAACCATCAATTTTGCCTCACCGCCAGACAATACAGTCAACGTTTCGGTTTCCCCGTTCTCGATGAATTTGAACTCCGTGGGTTGCAGGATGATGTCATCCGTATCGGCGATAACATCATGGCAAAGCTAGAAAAATTATAGTCACAGAGACTTGGCTTAAGTCTCAGAAAGAACAAATGGCTTAGAATAACGTCATCAGCAAACGTTAGCCCTAAGCCATTTTATGATTTTTAATTGTTAAGAGAAAGGTTAAATTTTAAAGTTTTATGCAAACTTCTAGAAAACCAAAGCGCCCTTTGTGTTAGGTTTTATAACACAAAATTAAAATAGTTGTTGACATAAATCTTTTCTTGTAGTATAATCTAAATATTCTCAACATTCTGGAGGTTTCTTATGGACAAGAAAAAAAGTAACCGCGGTGCCTTAATCGGTGCAGCCTTTATCATGGCAACCTCTGCCATCGGTCCTGGATTTTTAACCCAGACTGCTAGATTTACCAATGACTTTGGTGCCAGTTTTGGATTTGTAATATTATCTTCCATAATCCTAGCTATCATCGTTCAGCTCAATGTTTGGCGCGTCCTCACAGTCAGTGGACTCCGTGGACAGGATGTCGGTAACAAACTCTTACCTGGCCTTGGATATTTGTTGGCCTTTCTGATCGTTCTTGGAGGCCTGGTCTTCAACATCGGTAATGTCGGTGGTGGCGCTCTTGGTTTCAACACCCTCTTAGGCATTCCAACATCGGTTGGTTATTTTTTGGCGGGTGGCTTGGCTATCTTAATTTTTCTTTTCAAGGACGCTATGGCAGCCATGGATACCTTCACAAAAATCCTTGGTGGTATCATGATTGCGGTGATTTTCATCGTTATCCTCATCGTTCAGCCACCTGTTGGCTTGGCACTCAAGGAAACCGTCATGCCTTCTGCCGGTGTCAGCTCCCTCTTTAGCGCCATCTTAACCCTCCTCGGTGGAACAGTTGGTGGTTACATCACTTACGCTGGTGCCCACCGTTTGATCGATGCTGGCTATACCGGTACTGATAACCTCGACCATGTGAAACGCTCATCTATCATGGGGATTTCAATCGCTACTATCGTCCGTGTCTTTCTCTTTCTGGCCATCCTCGGAGTTGTCGTTAAGGGAATCACTCTTGATGCTGCCAACCCTGCTGCGGATGCCTTCAAGCAAGGAGCTGGTCAAATCGGCTACCGCTTCTTCGGTCTCGTTCTTCTCTCGGCTGCCTTGACCTCAATTGTTGGTGCAGCCTACACATCTGTTTCCTTCTTGAAGACCCTCAGCAAAACGGTTCAAAAGAACGAAAAAGCAGTCACTATCGGCTTTATATGCCTGTCAACCCTTGTCATGGCACTTATTGGTCAACCAGCCAACCTCCTAGTAATCGCTGGCGCCCTTAATGGTTTGATTCTCCCAATTACTTTAGGTATTTGTTTGATTGCCAGCCAAAAATCAAGTATAATGGGAGATAGCTACCGCCATCCAAAATGGTTGCTCGTAACTGGTATCTTGGTAGTCCTTGTGACAGCCTACCTTGGTATCACATCACTCTCAAACCTTGGACAATTATTTGCCTAATCCTATTTCCCTGGGCGGGGCCAGGCTACGAAACCAGTGGCTTGTCCCTGCTCCTTCTTTATTTTGACGGCACCATAGCAGAGCAGATAAACTGTGTGTCCCTTATACTCACTCAAAATCTCATTAAATAAGGCAGGTTGACGTAGGCATAAGAGAGTTAGGCAAGGAAACCTAACGATGTATAGCTTTGATTTTAGAAGAGTATGAAAAGACTTTTCGGTCATCACCCTCAAAGCCAGTCAACTTCAACTCACCATACAACCCAATCTTAGGAGTTTTACCATGGATTATACCATTCGAACAGCTGGTGACTCAGCTCTTCTCATCGAATTTGAACAGGTTATCAAGCCTGAAATCAATCAACGGATCAAGGGGCTCCTGCAACTCATGAAGGAGCAACCCATCGAAGGTGTGCTGGATATTATCCCAGCCTTCGCCTCGCTTTTGTTAACCTATGATGCCCGCATCATCTCTTACAGCCAGCTCAGCAAGCGCCTCAGCAAGCTTCTCAAACTCAATATCAAGACCAAGGACGGCAAGCAACGCATTTTAGAAATTCCTGTTTGCTACGGTGGCGATTACGGACCTGACCTGGACTTTGTAGCCCAAAATGCTGGCATCAGCACTGATGAGGTCATCACCCGCCATACTAGCCGTGATTATCTCATCTACATGCTAGGCTTCCTACCCGGCTTTACCTATCTGGGAGGCTTAGATGAGGCCATCCACACACCGCGCTTAGAAAATCCTCGCCTATCTATCGAGGCAGGTAGCGTCGGTATCGGTGGCAATCAGACCGGCATCTATCCTATCAGCTCACCTGGCGGTTGGCAATTGATCGGACGCACACCGGTTAAAACCTATGATCCTGATCGTGCCACTCCTATTCTCTTTGAAGCAGGAGACTATATCCGTTTCAAGCCGGTCAGCCCTGAGGAATTTCTAGCGATTGAAGTTGCCGTTGCTTCAGGTGATTATGACATTACTATCTTAACCAACGAGGAGGTCCGCCATGGGGATTAGAATTCTCAAACCCGGTCTCATGACCACTGTCCAAGATATGGGTCGAAACGGCTATCAAAGCCAGGGATTCGGCGTTTCTGGCGTCATGGATGTCCGCAGTTTTCGGATTGCCAACCTTCTTATCGACAATCCAGAAAACGAGGCGGTCCTGGAGTTTTCCCTGGTCGGTCCGACGCTTGAATTTACACAAGATACTATTATCGCTATTACTGGCGGAGATTTTCAGCCTACAATAAATGGCGAAGCTGCTCCCATGTACACGGCCATTTACATGCACAAAGGTGACATACTAGCCTTCGGTGGAGCCCGAACTGGTTCCCGCGGCTATATCAGTTTCTCAAGCTACCTGCAAATTCCTGTCATCATGGGAAGCCGGTCCACCAACGTCAAGGTTGGCATCGGCGGATTCAAGGGACGCAAGCTCCAGGCCGATGATTTCATCGGTTTCCGAATCAATCGCCTCTACCTCCCTTACTTCCTGTCACGAAAACTTGATATCGATGAATTTAACCAGGAAGAGGAAGTCCTACGCGTCGTTCTGGGACCCCAGGACCATCACTTCACTAAGCAGGGCATCCAGACCTTCCTCAACGAGACTTATACGGTTACTGGCGACTTTGACCGCATGGGTTGTCGCCTAGAAGGACCCTATATCGCCCACAAGGAAAAGGCCGATATCATTTCAGACGGAACGACACTGGGGTCCATCCAAGTGCCAGCCCACGGCAAGCCCATCATTCTCTTGGCGGACCGTCAGACAACTGGCGGCTACACCAAGATTGCAACCGTAGCCTCTGTCGACATCCCTAAACTGGTCCAACGTAAGACTGACCACCAGATCCGCTTTAAAGCCATTACTGTCGAAGAAGCTCAGCAATTGCTCAAAAAAGAAATGAAAGAATTTGCTCACATGCGTCAAACCATCCACCAACCGTGTCGAGAAGTGCTGGACAGACGCCAAGTTGCCAAACGCCTGGCAACCCTATTCCAATAGGAGGAAGATATGAACTTAGAAAACATCAAAGAACTGGTTGAGATTTTTGAAAACTCTAGCCTCAGCGACTTGACCCTAGAAGAGGGCGACCGCAAGATTACCTTGGGCCGTAAACTTACGGCAGAACCACTCGTGGTGACTAGCCCTGTCGCAGCGACACCTACCCAAACAAGCATTGACAACGAAGATAGCGACGAGGACTTCATCACTTCTCCAATCGTAGGAACCTTCTACTCTGCAGCTGGTCCTGACGTCCCTGCCTTTGCACGTGTCGGAGACAAACTCAAGGCTGGTCAAACCATCTGTATCGTCGAAGCCATGAAGCTGATGAATGAATTGACCGTGGACTTTGACTGCCAAGTTGAAGCCATCCTCGTCAGCAACGAACAAAAGGTTGAGTACGGCCAAGCTCTCTTTAGAATCAAAAAGCTCTAGGCGGTGGTTCCTATGATCAAAAAACTACTTATCGCTAACCGTGGGGAAATTGCTGTCCGTATCATCCGAGCCTGTCGCAACATGGGCATCAAGTCCGTGGCCATTTACTCCAAGGAAGATAGCAATAGCCTCCACGTCAAGCTGGCAGACCAACGCGTGTGTATCGGTGAAGGTCCAGCCCGCAACTCCTACCTCAATAAGGAGCGGATTATCTCTGCGGCCCTCAATGTTGATGCTGACGCTATCCATCCAGGATTTGGTTTCTTATCAGAGAATGCTGATTTTGCCCGCCTCTGTGCCGAACATGAGTTGATTTTTATCGGACCCAAGCCTGAAGTCATCGAGCAAATGGGCAACAAATCTCAGGCCCGCAAAACCATGACTGCTGCCCAGGTCCCGGTTGTTCCAGGAAGCCCAGATCACCTCAAGGATGTCAAGGAAGCCAAACAACTGATTGATCAGATTGGATTTCCTATTATGATTAAGGCCTCTTCTGGAGGCGGTGGTAAGGGAATGCGGGTGTCCCGCTCTGCCCTTGATTTTGAGGAACAATTCAACATCGCACAGAGCGAGTCCATCAATGCCTTTGCCGATGATTCCATGTACCTAGAAAAATACGTCGAAGAGCCTAAACATATCGAAATCCAAATTATGGCAGACCAGTTTGGTAACGTCGTAGCCTTGGGCGAACGCGACTGCTCCGTTCAACGGAACCACCAAAAACTGATTGAAGAATCTCCGTCACCATCGATTGATGAAGCGACCCGCCAAGCCTTAAATACTGCCGCCATCAAGGCAGCTAAGGCCGTTAATTACACCAATGCAGGTACCGTGGAATTCATCATGGACAAGCATAAAAACTTCTACTTTATGGAGATGAACACCCGTATCCAGGTTGAGCACGGGGTTACCGAGATGGTGACAGGCACTGACCTCATCATCGAACAAATCCGCGTCGCCAGCGGACTTCCCCTCTCCTTTAGTCAGGAAGACATCGCCATCAAGGGCCATGCCATCGAGTGTCGGATCAATGCGGAAATCCCTGCCAAAAACTTCATGCCCAACCCTGGACCGATCAACCACCTGCATTTGCCAGCGGGTAATGGCGTCCGCGTCGATACCGGTCTCTACACAGGCTATCATATCCCGTCAGAGTATGATTCCATGATTGCCAAGGTCATCGTTCACGCGCCTGACCGTCTGGCTGCCATCCAAAAAATGAAGACTGCCCTCAATGAAATGGTTGTCCTCGGTGTGGAAACCAATCTGGATTTCCAATTCCAAATCATGCACCATCCGACTTTCATCGAAGGCAACATTGACACTAGCTTTATTGAGCAAATGCTAAACAAATAAGGAGATTTTATGGCCTATCTCGTTGATTTAAACAGTGATCTGGGTGAAAGTTTCGGTGCCTACCGCATCGGCCAAGACCAAGACATCATCCCTCTCATCACTTCTGCCAACGTTGCCTGTGGCTACCACGCTGGCGACCCTCTGGTCATGGAAAAAACCTGCCAAA
Source organism: Streptococcus caprae (assembly GCF_042649745.1). Taxonomy (NCBI): domain Bacteria; kingdom Bacillati; phylum Bacillota; class Bacilli; order Lactobacillales; family Streptococcaceae; genus Streptococcus; species Streptococcus caprae. The sequence continues at coordinate 20,044 of NZ_JBHRZV010000015.1, forward strand.
TGGTCAAGGAATCTGGCATCGCTATGGGAGCCCATCCTGGTTTTCCAGACTTGATTGGCTTTGGACGACGTAACCTCCAAGTCTCTCCAAGCGAGGCAGCGGCCTACATCACCTACCAGCTCGGAGCCCTCGAGGCCTTTACCAGACATCATGGTATCACCCTCCAGCACGTCAAACCCCACGGCGCTCTCTACAACATGGCTGCCAAAGACAAGGCCCTTGCAACTGCTATCGCCCAAGCCGTAGCTCGTTACGATGACAAACTCATCCTGCTCTGCCCTGGTGCCAGCGAAATGGCTCTGGCTGGACAAGCCGCAGGCCTCAAAATCGCTAAGGAAGTCTTCGCAGACCGAGCTTATGAAAACGACGGTTCCCTCGTAACTCGTAGCAAAGAAGGCGCCATGATTACCGATGAAAACCTGGCCATTGATCGCCTGATTCAAATGATTACCAAGGGCACTGTCCAATCCATTGACGGCAAAGACATCCCTATCCAGGCAGATTCCATCTGCGTCCACGGTGATGGAGCCAAGGCCCTCGCCTTCGTACAAAACATCCGCACCAGCTTCAGCCAACAGGGCATTGAATTGGCGCCACTCAGCAAGATTATTTCCTAAACAGTGGTTAGAAAAACAAAATAAGACTCAGAATCCCTGATTTTTGTAGGGTAATTCTGAGCCTTTTTTATTTCTCCAGTCTCTAACAATTTCTTAAAAACTTGGTTTTATAGGCATTTGATCCCCACTCAAAATCTTAATAGAGACGTAGACAAAACTAGAATTAGGCAAGGAGACCTAACGACCTATCGTTTTGATTTTGGAAAGAGCATGAATTAACCTCAGTACATCTTTTTTAACTTGCCCTACCCAAGCACTGTCTGCGTTTCACTGCCTTGTCTCGAAGCTCTTTATTCAACTTGATTCCTTCGCTATAAAGCTCTGCCATCTAATCAAAATCTCATTGGACGAAAAAGCCAACACCACTGCTTGAGCCGAGATAGGTCATCTATCCCTAATTTTTAGTCTCAAAGTTATAAAAAAGCAGAGCACTCTCAACAACTGAGAATACTCTTGCAAATGACTAACCGAATTTAATCTTCAACCAAAATCTCTTCTGGGATAGCAAACATCTTGGTTAGGATGTAGCAAAGCCCCATACTAAACAGAGAAACAATGAAGTAAATCAACAACTGGTGACCTTCATAGATATACATGAGATAAGATGGCAATACCGCCAAACCATAGGAATTTGATTGAATGTGGAAGAGAGAAAGAAGGGCTGCACCTAAACCAGATGAGAAAAGCATCACATACAAGGGTTTCAGGTTATAACGCAAGTGGAGGCCAAAGAGTACAGGTTCACTAATCCCAAATAATTGAGACATGAAGGCCCCCATAACGGTTTGCTTAACCTTGGCACTCTTAGCAGAAGTATAGAAGGCCAAACAAGCTCCCAAGTTGGCAAAACCATACATGGCACAAAGGGTAATCAATTGGTTAAAACCAGTATTAGCCAACAAAGAGGTTTCAATAACAACATACATGTGGTGGAGACCTGTGATAACTGCCAGCGGATACGTTGCTCCAACAAAGAAACCACCAATACCAAATGGCAAGTTCATCAAGAACTGAGTCAGAGCAATCAAGCCCTTTTCCAACCAGTGAACGATAGGAGCAAATCCCATCAAGGCCACGATAATCATGACCAACATGGTAATAAACGGTGTCAAAATCAAATCCAATGAGTTAGGCATCACTTGGCGCAATTTACGCTCCAACTTAGAACCTAAGAAACCTGTCAATATAGCCGTTACCACCGAACCTTGAGCCCCCATGACTGGCAGGAAGCCACCAACCATAATAGCTTCAGCATCCCCTGAGGCAACACCGTAAGCATTAGGCAGGATAGGCGATACCAGCATCAGACCGATGACCAAACCAATCATTGGGGTTCCACCAAAGACGCGGAAGGCAGACATGGTAATCAAGGCTGGCAAGAAAGCAAAGGCTGTATCCGTCAACACACTCACCAGTTGGTTGAGGTAAGGAGGGAAAATCTCTGTAGATAGGCCAACCAAGCCCAAGATATTATCGTTAAAAATAACACCTTTAAGCCCTAAGAAGAGACCCGTTGCAGCGATAACTGGTACGATGGGAACAAAGATATCTCCCAAGGTCCGCATCAAGGCCTTAACTCCTTTTTCCTGAGACTTGACGTACTCATCTTGCTTAGCCTTGTCAACCGTGGAAATATTCATGGTTTCCAATTCTTCAAAGACCTTGTTAACAATTCCAGATCCCAAGATAATTTGGTATTGGCCACTATTGAAGAACGTTCCCTTGACTTCATCAACGTTTTCAATCGCCTTAGTGTCGATACTGTCATGATCTTTAACCACCAGGCGCAAGCGGGTTGCACAGTGGGTTGCTGAGATGATGTTATCTTGTCCAACAATCGCTAAAATATCACTCGCGATTTTTCTATACTTTTCATTTGCCATTAGCATTCCTCCTTAATAAGGGCCGCACCAAAAGGTGCCAGTTTGATATCATTGGTTGTTATGGTGACGCCTTGGTTGGTCACTACAAGCTCACCCGGCCTTGGGTAGACAACTGTCTGAGCTTGACCTGAGAGATTGACGATAACCAAGTAAGCCTGATCCTCGTCGTAACGCCGATAGAGGAAGACGTCTTCCTCGGTCCGTTCTGGAAAGGCAATTTGACCATGGGTCAGAACAGGCGTCTCCTTTTTGACAGCGATAAGGTTCTGGTAAAAACGCCAGAGACTATCTGGGTCTGCCATCTGAGCGGCAACATTTCGAACAGAAGATTGTTCAGTGACAGCCAACCAAGGTTGACCTGTCGTAAAGCCGACTGAAGGACTGTCCTCCCACTGCATCGGTGTCCTGGAATTATCTCGACTGCGGTAATTGATCACCGCCAAAGCTTCCTCTGCCGTCAAGCCCTCTGCCATCCCACGATGATACTGGTCAATCGAAGAAATATCATCAAAATCGTCCAGGCTCTCCCTCTCAAAATTAACCATGCCAATTTCTTGACCCTGATAGATAAAGGGCGTCCCATAGAGATAGAAATATAGCAGAGCTAAGGCCTTGAGAGCTACAGGATTTGTTTGATTGTCCTTGAGATACTTACTAGGTGCCCGGTTTTGATCGTGGTTCTCAATAAAAGGAGCACCCCAGCCAGATTCCTGGATGGCCAACTGAGATGTTTTAAGCCTGTTGAAGAGGTCCTCAGGTGTCCAAGCAACAGGCTTAAACCACTCTGTCCCACTCGCAACATCAAGATCAGCTGCCTTGAAGTCAAAAATCATGGAGAAGAAACCATCCGGTCCAATAAAATCATCCAATTCGTCATAGCCAACACCTGGAGCTTCTGCCACCGTTACACTATCATAAGGCTTAAAGCAACGTTCCTGGAGCTCCTTGAGAAAGACCTCAATCCCAGGTTGGTTGCGGCTGGTTTTGGTACACTTAGCCAGGCCATCAACCCCATCCGGCTCAATACTCTTAAAGCTCAAGTCCTTCTTGATAAAGGTAATAGCATCGACCCGAAAACCTGCAATACCAAGCTCCAACCACTGGTTAATCATGCTATAAATCTCTTCTCGCAACTCAGGATTTTCCCAGTTGAGGTCAGGTTGCTTTTTATGAAAGGTGTGGTAATAGTAAACCTCTTCGTCAGGCAGTTTCTCCCAGACACTGCCTCCAAAAATGGACCGCCAATTATTAGGCCGCTCATTTGCTTCCTTGAAAATATAATAATCGCGGTACTTGGATTGGGGATTTTTAAGCGCCTCTTGAAACCAGGGATGCTCATCCGAAGAATGATTGACGACCAAATCTAACAAAATTTTGATGCCCCGTTTTTTGGTCTCTGCTAAGAGTTCCTCAAAATCAGCCATCGTTCCAAATTCTGGTGCCAAGTCAAAATAGTCCGATATGTCATAACCATTGTCTGCCATCGGAGACTTAAAAATCGGGCTGATCCAAATCATGGTAATACCAAGTTCTGCAAGGTAGTCCAAGCGTGAGATAATCCCACGAACATCCCCGATACCGTCTCCATTGCTATCTTGAAAGCTTCTTGGGTAAATCTGATAGACAATCTCAGATTGCCACCATTTATTTTCCATCTCTTTCTCCTTCTTGATTGCGTTTACAAGAGTATTATAACCACAAAAAAACCACTAGACAAGAGGTTCTAGCGGTTTAGGAAAAAGGATTGATTAAAGGACGATTTCCCTATTTTTGTAAATTTGTATCATTTTCCAGCAAGATTTTGAGATAGAGCATCTCCAAGGCCAAAATATACGGAGTCAGAGAAGGTTGTTGATCATAAGAACCCGCTAGATTGGGTACGAGCAGGCGATCGTTGAACAAAATCGGCAGGTAGGTTAAATCACTGACTAAAAATGTGTAAACCTCCTGAAGCCAGAAACTATTCTGCAGGGCCAAAGGTAGACTGGCCTGTGAATCGATAACCAAAATACAGAGAACTTCTTGTTTCAACTGTCCCAGACTATTGACCAAGGCTTCTTCATTAGGCAGGATAAACATCGGCTTGCCTAGAGGAAAGAAGATACGCTGCAGGGCCTTGGCGAGACGGATTTCCACCTCGCTCCTAGCATAGATATAGAAACAATTGGCCGCTTTTAAACGTAGGCCTAGCTCATGGCTGTCAAACCGTTCAATATCTTTTACAATCGTATGGTAGAGTTGTTGGATTTGACTCCCATTTTCAATTGTTTTAGTGGTCTTGGTCTTTAAGAGGACCTTTAATTCGGAGAAGCCTGACAGTCCCAATTTTTGACAAAAGCGGAAAATGCTCGTCGTCGAGACATGGCACTCTCTCGCCAACCCCTCAATCGATAACTGCGAAGGCTCTGCCATTTCTAACCGAGATAAGATCAACCAATCTGTCTCGCTCAAGTCATTTCGATGATCTTGAATCACATCTTGAAAACTCATCCTAATGCCCTCCACGTTCTACATAATCGACAAAGAGACGGTCAATGATGAAATAAAAGGTCGTGCTCACCTCGTATGTCCGCCGCGTCGGGGTCTGGATTGATTCCGTCGGCACATAAAGTTGATAATCAGACAATTGAGCCATGGTATTGCGAGATGTCTGGGTCAGAACCAGGCGCTGGATTCCTCTAAGGGCACTATCCTTCAAAATCGCAATTCCTTCTTCGAACTCCCCCTTATAAGAAAGCAAAATCATCAAATCATTGGGACCAAAGCCTTCTTTAACGTAGTCGTATTCTCCCTTATCAAAGAAGACGATGACCCGCTTCCCAACAGAAGAAAATAACTGGCGAAAGTTCTCCACTTCAAGCTTCTGCTCATTCCCGGTCCCATAAAGATAGAGCACATCTGTCGTCGCCAACAAATCCACAATCCGGCCAAGGTCCAATTTTTCAAAAATCTGATCAATATAGGTATGATAGGCTTGAGTTACCGCCGCAAAGGTTGACTTGGCACGAACTTCTTCTGCCTGTTTTTGGGCCTGTTGGGCCAATATACGCAACTCGGTAAAGCTATCCAAGTCCAACTTCTTCAAAAGACGAAAGACACTGGATCTCGAGACAAAGCAAGCATCTGCTAGACCCTGACTTGTCAACTTCGTTAGCACCACATCAGGGTTTTGAAGATAGGCAATGATTGTCTTCTCCTGGGGAGATAACTCTTGGTAATGTTGATTGATTAACTCTAAAAATGCCATCTCTTCCTCCATTCGGTCGTCAATCTTTAACAGATTTATACTCACTCAAAATCTCAATAGCCTAGGCCATTTGATAAAACATAACTAACCTATATTGTTAGGATAGTCGAGAGATTAATCATCCACCACCGTGTAGCTATTGATCAGTCCCACGATATGGTCTTCACGAACTCCTTGACGATCCAACACAACCCCGTGGAGAACGCCACCATAGACCGCACCACCATCGATGCCGATCTTCCGGTCCGCGGTCTGCCACAACTGACTAGTCATGACGGGACTGTTAAAGAGGTACTTGGTCGGCGTATGACCAAAAACGATGCATTTGCCGGTCTTATTGATTCCTTGATGAAAGGGCTGGCGCAGCCAAATCTTATCATAATCTGGCGTCTCACGGACATCTGCCAAACTCAAGTCCAGCCCTGCATGGACAAAGAAATAATCCTCCGTCTCGTAGAGGTAAGGAAAAGAGCGAATCTGACTAATCAGCTCTGCGTATTGTTCCAAAATACTTGCCGCATCTGCCACAGGATCAACTGGAGCGTCCAGCGCTCGTCCCAACAAAGAGTTGATGGTCGTGTTACCACCGTTTCGCTGGTAGTGGCCGTAGCGCTCCACTGGGTCATCCAAGTAACGGAGAAACATCCATTCGTGGTTGCCCATGAGGCAGACCGCTCCCTCTTCACGGACCAAGCGACAAACCAGCTCCAGACAGAACTTGCTGTCATCGCCCCGGTCTACTAGGTCACCGACAAAGACCAGCTGCTGGCTCTCCGGCTGCCATTTGGCGAGAATATCCGTCAACAGGCTGTACTTGCCGTGGACATCGCCCACGACGAAAAATTGTGAAGTCATCTTAGTTTCCTTTTTGGTTGAGTTCCATAGCAAAGCTGACAGCTGACAGGGCATAGAGGGGAGCTGTTTCAGCTCTAAGGATACGGGGGCCTAAGCCCACGGTAATGGCTCCTGCAGAGGTCAACTGGTCAATCTCATTTGGTGAGAGGCCTCCCTCTGGTCCAAAGACAAAGAGGACCTTGTCACCTGCTTGAAATTGGCTGATGCTTGCTGCTAAGTGGCTTTGTTCCCCCTCTTTAGCAGCCTCTTCGTAGGCCACAAGGACATGGTCAAAGTCTGTTACTTGCTTGAGGAAGGCCGCTTTCTGGTCAAAGAGTTGCCAGTTGGGTACTCGGTTACGTTTGGATTGCTCGGCTGCTCCTAAGGCAATTTTTTCTAGCTTTTCTTGTTTTTTGGCTAGTTTTTTGCTGTCCCATTTGACGACGGACCAGTCGGCTGGAAAGGCCATGAACTGGCTGGCGCCTAGTTCGGTCGCTTTTTGAGCCAGAAACTCCAGCTTGTCTCCCTTAGGAAAGCCAACAGCAATGGTCACATAGACTGGCAACTCGACGTTGTCTGGGAGGTCTGCGACGATTTGGAAGGTCTGGTCGTCTCGGTTGATGACCTTGGCCAGTCGTTTGATGGCATCATCAAAGACCAGGACCACCTCGTCGCCTTCTGCCAGCCGCATGACAGAAAACATATGCTTGGCGGTGTCCTTGTCCGTGATGGTCACGAGGCCATCCTGCGGTGCTTTGCTATTGACAAAATACTGCTGCACACTAGCCTCCAATCACGCCTGAAATATCGGCCGTTTTCTTGAAAATGCAGGCATTCCACTCCCCCTGAATCATGTGGGTCTCCAGGAAAAAGCCAGCGGTCTCAGCCGCTTCGCGCACCATGTCCCACTTGTCAGCGATGATGCCACTCATGATGAGATAGCCCTCGTCCTTGACCAGGCGGTAAGCGTCGTCGGTCAGGTGGATGAGGATATCCGCCAGGATATTGGCGACAATGACGTCCGCCTCATGGGTCACACCCCGCAAAAGGTCGCCCGTACTCACGCTGATGTTGCCAGATGTTTGGTTGAGGGCAATATTTTCCTCCGCCACGCGCACCGCAACATCATCCAGGTCATAGGCGTAAATCTGCGCCGCCCCCAGCAGGGAACTGGCGATAGAGAGTACACCAGAGCCCGTACCGACGTCGATAACGGTCTCGCCACCCCGCAACACCTGCTCCAAAGCGTAGAGGCTCATCTTGGTCGTCGGGTGGGTGCCCGTCCCAAAGGCCATGCCAGGATCCAAACGGATAATCTTCTCCCCAGCGGTCACCTCGTAGTCCGTCCAAGACGGCACGATGGTCAAATCGTGGGTAATCCGGGCAGGTTCGTAGTATTTCTTCCAATTGTCCGCCCAGTCTTCCTCGGCTAGCTCTTGACTGGATAAGACGATGTCACCTGTCTCCAGGCCATAGTCAGCCAACTCTGCCAGACGGCGGTCAATCTCTGCCCGCATCTGTACCAAATCCGCCGTATCTGGGTAGTAGGCCGTGATGGCGACCCGCTCAGACTGCTCCACTTCGGGCACAATCTCACCGAAGCGGTCTTCCTTGCCGATGTAGTCGGCACTGTCTTCAATCATCACACCTTGGCTGCCCAGCTCCACCAAAAGGTCGCTGGCAGCCTCCTGCGCCTCACGATTCACCGTGAGCGTTAATTCATTCCATGTGGTCATGTAAAATACCCAGCCCATCCAACATATCCCTAAAATCAGAGACTTTCTCTTTTAGTACTATGCTTAGGGCGAGCTCAGTTAAAACTGAACTGTCCTTTCTTTATTCTTGTCCTTATAAATCGTTATGATTTTGCCTTCACCATAAACACCAAATCCATGCCATCTTGCAAGTTCTCGGTCTTTTGGGTCTGACGATAGCCGCATTTTTCATACAATCTCACCAAGTGATTTTCTTGGATAATGGTTGATAAAGTCCACTTCTTCACTGTTTTAAATACGGACTCTATTAATCGAACAGCTTGGTAAGCATAGCCTTTTTGTTGCTCTTGGGGTAAAATAGCGACCATTCCCAACCAGCACTCAGTTTCTTCTGCATTTGTTTGCACACGTAAGAAACCAACGCTCTTGCTGTTCACCTCTATTAAATAATAGTGACTAGTCGGTCGAGCAAATCTCTCCTCAATCAACTCCCTACTATCCAAATAAGGATTGTCTTCATCTTGATATTTCTCGTAAAGTGGCCAAAAACTTTCTCTCTGAATGGCCTCAATGTTCTCTAAATCTGAAAAAGTTGCTTGTTTTAAAGTTATCATCTCTCAACCTCCCTCACATAATCTGCCATCCGTTGCCGTAACTGAGGGATAATGGTTTCGTCTTTTAAAAAATCGTCAACGGGAATCAATTTGTAGCCTTGTCCCTCGTCACCAAAAACAATCTGTTCAACATCTTCTTTGCTAATGTGCCCGACCAAAAAGACGGACTGTTTATGCGGGTTGATAAGGCCAGAATATACTCTACACCAAACAATTTGCTCTGCCCTGATGGTCAGACCGAGTTCCTCATAAACTTCTCGAGCCGTACACTCAAAAACAGTCTCACCCTCCTCGCGACCACCACCAACCAGTTCCCACGTATTTGGAAAAGCAATGTCAGGCTTATCATCTCGCAAAGTCACAACGATGTCGTTGTCACACAGCAGAGCTATTTTTGTCCCTGAAAAATCAAAGCGTTCATTTAATAACTTCATTACTTGTCACCTTTTTAGGCCAAACGATATCCTTGACCTACGGCTCGAAAACCCACTGTTTCATAAAAGCCGTCTGCCTCTGAAATTAACTCCAAGCGAGTGCCTGCCATTCTAGTCTGAATCTCACGAATCAGGAGTTTCCCCATTCCTCGCCCTCGATAATCCTTAGCTACTAATAATTCAGCCACAAAAGTTGTCACAGCACCATCTGTCAGACAACGAGCGAAAGCTATAAGTTCTCCATCATTTTCCAGCACAAGATAGGTAGAGGAGTTAAACAGTGTTCGAATCTTATCTTCAGAAAAACTATGCCACCCTTCTGATTTGTATAACGTAAACAGTTGGGAAATATCTGTTTTATTCGCAAGCCTGATACATTCCATCTCAATACCTCGGATACCCAAACCATTCTTTTTCCGTCAGTTCTGCTCTACCTTGTTCAAAAGCATCAGCGTTCCAGGCGATGGCGAAGTCGTCTACAGTTTCGTCCATCAGGAAGTCCAGGAGGTCACTGAGTCCTTGGTCGGCTGTCTCCTGCAAGAACTGGGCAAAGTAGGCCAAAAACTCACGCGACAGGCCTTTTTTCGGCTCGTAAGGAATGGCGACCAGGTAGTCCTCAGGATCAAAGTGGGACTTTTCTGGGTTGTAAAAGAGCACGAACTCTTCCAAGGCCACGCCCTCATCGTCTGCCTCCACATCCGCCAGCTCAACACCCTCAGGCAAGCCCACCTCTAGGATAAAACTGACCTCGACGGCGTGATTTTTCTTGTCCCAATCCATAGCAAAATCATAGGAAAAATGCTTTTCCAACTCTTCTTCTAAAACGCTCAAAAATCCATACTTACTCATCTGTTTCTCCTTTTTCTGCTAAAAAATCGCTTAAATTGCGTTCGTGATTGTACTTGATTGCAGCCCGTTTGTCCTTGTCTAGGATGGTCTGCTCCAAGTCCAGGTCGTTGATAGCAGCAATGCCCACCACATAGTGGATGATGTCTGCCAGCTCTTCGGCCAAGTCCACTGCTAAATCGTTCTCACTACTGGCCTTGCGACCTGCTCGTTTATTAAGGACTTCGGCAACCTCGCCAACTTCCTCCACCAACTTCATAAACAAACCTTGCTCCGTCGCACGGTCCTTATAATGCTCCGCCAAATAAGCCTGCAGCTCTGCTATGTTCACTCCCATAAAACACCTCAATCTGTTGTTTTCATTCCCTTATTATACCACATCTAAGTCCAAACTTTCCCGGTCTCGTGGTATAATAGTCCTACTGTAGAATCCTGTAGACAAACATGGAAGGAGACATTCATGACAAGTAACCTCGCCCTGCGTATGCGCCCTAAAACGATAGACGATGTCATTGGTCAAGAGCACTTGGTCGGTCAAGGAAAAATTATCCGTCGCATGGTCGAAGCCAATATGTTATCATCCATGATTCTCTATGGACCTCCTGGCATTGGAAAAACCTCCATCGCCTCTGCTATCGCTGGCACGACCAAGTTCGCTTTTCGAACCTTCAATGCTACAACCGATAGCAAGAAACGCCTACAGGAAATCGCTGAGGAAGCCAAGTTTTCTGGTGGACTCGTCCTTATGCTGGACGAAATCCATCGTCTCGACAAGACCAAGCAAGACTTCCTCCTGCCCTTGCTCGAAAATGGACAGATTATCATGATTGGAGCGACCACGGAAAATCCCTTTTTCTCGGTCACTCCTGCGATTCGCTCTCGCGTCCAAATCTTTCAACTGGAGCCTCTAACAACAGACCATATCAAACAAGCCATTAACAAGGTCCTTGAAGATACCGAGCGTGGCTTTGATTTCCCTGTGGAGCTCGACGCTGATGCCTTGGACTTCATCGCAACAGCCACCAACGGTGACCTTCGTTCAGCCCTCAACTCTCTGGATTTGGCTGTCATGTCTACCCAAGCAGACCAAGACGGTAGCCGCCATATTACGCTCGATACCGTGGAAAACTCACTTCAACGCTCCTACATTACCATGGATAAGGACGGCGACGGCCACTACGATGTCCTCTCTGCCCTCCAAAAATCCATCCGTGGCTCCGATGTCAACGCTAGCCTTCACTACGCCGCCCGACTGATTGAGGCTGGTGACCTGCCTAGTCTAGCCCGTCGACTGACTGTCATTGCCTACGAAGACATTGGACTCGCCAATCCCGAGGCTCAGGTCCATACCGTCACAGCTCTTGACGCTGCTCAGCGCATTGGTTTCCCGGAGGCCCGTATCCTCATCGCCAATGTCGTCATCGATCTGGCACTCTCCCCTAAGTCCAACTCTGCCATTTCAGCCATTGATGCAGCCTTGGATGACTTGCGCCATAGCGGAGCTTTACCCATTCCACGTCATCTACGCGATGGTCACTACTCAGGCAGTAAAGAACTCGGCAACTCCGTTGACTACAAGTATCCACATGCCTACCCAGAAAAATGGGTCGACCAGCAATACCTCCCAGACAAACTCATCAGCGCCAGCTATTTTACCCCAAACGATACCGGCAAGTACGAAAGGGCTCTGGCCATGACCCAGGATAAAATAAATTTACTGAAAAAAGAGAGTGGAAAAAGCTGAAATCATGAGCTTTATTGAGAAAATAACTGATAACGATTGCAAGAATGACAAAAATTGCACTTGAAATTTTTTCCAAAAGTGGTAAGATAAGAATATAGAAAAACATTGCTGTGGTATACGAATCCGCACCTAAGTGTTGACCGACTATTTTTGTATTACTCGGGAAACAAAGCTTTTTGACAGTATGCAGGCCGTCTCACACGGAAGCGACTGAAGTCAAAAACACGTTACCCACCTGCTTTTATTGTGCGGGATCAATACAATTCGCGGGTCACCGGTACCAATACAGCATTCTGCCTCCTTAGCTCAGTTGGTAGAGCAGCGGACTCTTAATCCGTGGGTCGTAGGTTCGAGTCCTACAGGGGGCATTCATCTATCACGCAAAACGTCGAGAAACCGACGTTTTTTTATTTTATCGTAAGTAGAGGCATCAGCATCCTAAAACAAGACAGAGTTTTTAATAGTTCCTGGAACAATCACCAGTTGGCCTTGCTAATGGCTTTTAGACTAGCCTGGCAGTTTTGAAAATCCAAGACACGCCAAAATCTCCTTTTCAGGCAAAGCAAAAAAGCCCACAAATGTAGGCTTTTCGTAAGATATATCTTAAAATTAGAACATTTTGTTGTATCGCTTGAAATAGGTTACTCTTTACAATGTTTACACGCCCTAACCCTAATAGAATAAGGATTAAGCGTAAATCTGTAAACCTTTAGTATCTTTAAATATTCCTAGAAAGTTAGCAAATAGATAGCATGTTTTTCTTTACGATAAATTGTAAAATATAGTGCAACAAAAAAACTCACAGAGTTTCTTTCGTGTAAACTGTAAGTAACGACACAAACAGAGCACGAGGAAATCTATGAGCT
>NZ_JBHRZV010000016.1:0-3770 GCF_042649745.1 Streptococcus caprae
ATGCCCTTTGAAAACTGAACAAGACGAACCAAGTTGGGATTGAACGGATGTTTAATCCCGTCAAGAACAATAAAACGGATAAGCCAGATGGTTTAGCCGGACAAACAATTATTAATTTAAATGAGAGTTTGATCCTGGCTCAGGACGAACGCTGGCGGCGTGCCTAATACATGCAAGTGGAACGCACTTCATCTCACCGGAGCTTGCTCCACCGAGAAGAAGTGAGTCGCGAACGGGTGAGTAACGCGTAGGTAACCTGTCTCATAGCGGGGGATAACTATTGGAAACGATAGCTAATACCGCATAACAGTAACTATCGCATGATGGATGCTTGAAAGGTGCAATTGCATCACTATGAGATGGACCTGCGTTGTATTAGCTAGTTGGTGAGGTAACGGCTCACCAAGGCGACGATACATAGCCGACCTGAGAGGGTGAACGGCCACACTGGGACTGAGACACGGCCCAGACTCCTACGGGAGGCAGCAGTAGGGAATCTTCGGCAATGGGGGGAACCCTGACCGAGCAACGCCGCGTGAGTGAAGAAGGTTTTCGGATCGTAAAGCTCTGTTGTAAGAGAAGAATGTTGTGTAGAGTGGAAAGTTACACAAGTGACGGTATCTTACCAGAAAGGGACGGCTAACTACGTGCCAGCAGCCGCGGTAATACGTAGGTCCCGAGCGTTGTCCGGATTTATTGGGCGTAAAGCGAGCGCAGGCGGTTTCGTAAGTCTGAAGTAAAAGGCAGTGGCTCAACCATTGTATGCTTTGGAAACTGCGAGACTTGAGTGCAGAAGGGGAGAGTGGAATTCCATGTGTAGCGGTGAAATGCGTAGATATATGGAGGAACACCGGTGGCGAAAGCGGCTCTCTGGTCTGTAACTGACGCTGAGGCTCGAAAGCGTGGGTAGCGAACAGGATTAGATACCCTGGTAGTCCACGCCGTAAACGATGAGTGCTAGGTGTTAGGCCCTTTCCGGGGCTTAGTGCCGGAGCTAACGCATTAAGCACTCCGCCTGGGGAGTACGGCCGCAAGGCTGAAACTCAAAGGAATTGACGGGGGCCCGCACAAGCGGTGGAGCATGTGGTTTAATTCGAAGCAACGCGAAGAACCTTACCAGGTCTTGACATCCCTCTGACCGGCCTAGAGATAGGCTTTCTCTTCGGAGCAGAGGTGACAGGTGGTGCATGGTTGTCGTCAGCTCGTGTCGTGAGATGTTGGGTTAAGTCCCGCAACGAGCGCAACCCCTATTGTTAGTTGCCATCATTGAGTTGGGCACTCTAGCGAGACTGCCGGTAATAAACCGGAGGAAGGTGGGGATGACGTCAAATCATCATGCCCCTTATGACCTGGGCTACACACGTGCTACAATGGTCGGTACAACGAGTCGCAAGCTGGTGACAGTAAGCAAATCTCTTAAAGCCGATCTCAGTTCGGATTGTAGGCTGCAACTCGCCTACATGAAGTCGGAATCGCTAGTAATCGCGGATCAGCACGCCGCGGTGAATACGTTCCCGGGCCTTGTACACACCGCCCGTCACACCACGAGAGTTTGTAACACCCGAAGTCGGTGAGGTAACCGTTTGGAGCCAGCCGCCTAAGGTGGGATAGATGATTGGGGTGAAGTCGTAACAAGGTAGCCGTATCGGAAGGTGCGGCTGGATCACCTCCTTTCTAAGGAAAAAGGAAGACTTGAGTTTGTCTTGTTTAGTTTTGAGTGGGCATACACCCCAAACCTAAACGTACAGAAGATGTACGGGGCCTTAGCTCAGCTGGGAGAGCGCCTGCTTTGCACGCAGGAGGTCAGCGGTTCGATCCCGCTAGGCTCCATTACCTAATTAAGGTTAGGTAAGAGTTGTTCATTGACAATTGAATATCTATATCAAATTCCACGATCAAGAAATTGATTGTAGAAAGTAACAAGAAAATAAACCGAAACGCTGTGTATTTTAAGAAATACCAAAAAAGATTAATTTAAAGGTTAAGTTAATAAAGGCGCACGGTGGATGCCTTGGCACTAGAAGCCGATGAAGGACGTGACTAACAACGAAATGCTTTGGGGAGCTGTACGTAAGCGCCGATCCAGAGATGTCCGAATGGGGGAACCCGGCAGGTTGATGCCTGTCACCCGCCACTGTTAAGGTGGTGAGGAGGAAGACGCAGTGAACTGAAACATCTAAGTAGCTGCAGGAAGAGAAAGCAAACGCGATTGCCTTAGTAGCGGCGAGCGAAACGGCAGGAGGGCAAACCGAGGAGTTTACTCCTCGGGGTTGTAGGACTGCAATGTGGACTTAAAGAGTATAGACGAATTACCTGGGAAGGTAAGCCAAAGAGAGTAATAGCCTCGTAGTCGAAATAGTCTTTATACCTAGCAGTATCCTGAGTACGGCGAGACACGCGAAATCTCGTCGGAATCTGGGAGGACCATCTCCCAACCCTAAATACTCTCTAGTGACCGATAGTGAACCAGTACCGTGAGGGAAAGGTGAAAAGCACCCCGGGAGGGGAGTGAAATAGAACCTGAAACCGTGTGCCTACAACAAGTTCGAGCCCGTTAATGGGTGAGAGCGTGCCTTTTGTAGAATGAACCGGCGAGTTACGCTATGATGCGAGGTTAAGTTGAAGAGACGGAGCCGTAGGGAAACCGAGTCTGAATAGGGCGGATTAGTATCATGTCGTAGACCCGAAACCATGTGACCTACCCATGAGCAGGTTGAAGGTGCGGTAAGACGCACTGGAGGACCGAACCAGGGCACGTTGAAAAGTGCTTGGATGACTTGTGGGTAGCGGAGAAATTCCAAACGAACTTGGAGATAGCTGGTTCTCTCCGAAATAGCTTTAGGGCTAGCGTCGATGTTAAGTCTCTTGGAGGTAGAGCACTGTTTGGATGAGGGGGCCATCTCGGTTTACTGATTTCAGATAAACTCCGAATGCCAAGAAGATATAATCGGCAGTCAGACTGCGAGTGCTAAGATCCGTAGTCGAAAGGGAAACAGCCCAGACCACCAGCTAAGGTCCCAAAATAACTATTAAGTGGAAAAGGATGTGGGGTTGCACAGACAACTAGGATGTTAGCTTAGAAGCAGCTATTCATTCAAAGAGTGCGTAATAGCTCACTAGTCGAGTGACCCTGCGCCGAAAATGTACCGGGGCTAAAATAGTTTACCGAAGCTGTGGATTCCTTTAGAGGAATGGTAGGAGAGCGTTCTATACGCGACGAAGGTATACCGTGAGGAGTGCTGGAGTGTATAGAAGTGAGAATGCCGGTATGAGTAGCGAAAGATGGGTGAGAATCCCATCCACCGTAAGACTAAGGTTTCCAGGGGAAGGCTCGTCCGCCCTGGGTTAGTCGGGACCTAAGGAGAGACCGAAGGGTGTATCCGATGGCCAACAGGTTGATATTCCTGTACTAGTGTATATAGTGATGGAGGGACGCAGTAGGCTAACTCAACCCAGCGAATGGAAGAGCTGGGCTAAGCAGTGAGGTGTGATATGAGTCAAATGCTTATATCTGTAACATTGAGCTGTGATGGGGAGCGAAGTTTAGTAGCGAAGTGAGTGACGTCACACTGCCAAGAAAAGCTTCTAGCGTTTAAGTATACACTACCCGTACCGCAAACCGACACAGGTAGTCGAGGCGAGTAGCCTCAGGTGATCGAGAGAACTCTCGTTAAGGAACTCGGCAAAATGACCCCGTAACTTCGGGAGAAGGGGTGCTGGCTTTAAGTCAGCCGCAGTGAATAGGCCCAAGCAACTGTTTATCAAAAACA
>NZ_JBHRZV010000017.1:0-25921 GCF_042649745.1 Streptococcus caprae
AGCTCATAGATTTCCTCGTGCTCTGTTTGTGTCGTTACTTACAGTTTACACGAAAGAAACTCTGTGAGTTTTTTTGTTGCACTATATTTTACAATTTATCATTTCAAAAAAGTCCTATCATTAAGAAAAGAGCTAAGCAGGGCCCAACTCTTTCTCTCACAGATTATTCTTCAATAGCTGACGGCATCGGCTCTGCTGCTTCAACAGCTTCAACTTCCGCTGCCACTACAGCTGATTTCCCAACAATGGAATCCGACACGATTTCTTGTGTGGTAGGTACCGCTGATGACAAAATCGTCTTAATCGCACTAAGTTCAAAGGTCAGATAAACACCATCGACATCAAGAACGACCTTATTGGCATCACGATCAACTTCATCAACAATCGCATACATGCCACCGATCGTGATAATTTCAGCACCTTTTTCAACACTGTTGAGTTTATCCAGATGAGCCTGTTGTTGTTTCTTTTGTTGACGGGTCATGAACCACATCATCAATCCCATAGGAATCAAAATAATTAACATTTCCATTTATAAAAGCCTCCGCTATTTCTTCTATACAAGGATTAACTATACCAAAAAATGATCGCTTTCGCAAGATGACTAGACTTCATAAACAAAAAATCAGCCCGAAGACTGATTTGAACATTAGGCACCGATGAATTCAGTGATAGTTTCTTCTGGCAGGGAGGAATCACAAATAACCTTCACATCGCCATTTTCAGCCACCAAAAGTCCTGGAACAGTTGGCACCCCGTAGGTTTGACGAAGAGCAGTGATGCCATCCATGTCGGCACTATCTTCGCTATTCAAAAATGCAACTGCTTGACCAGTAGCCTGAGCAACTGCTGCCAATTTTGGTGCAAAGCGTTGGCAGTAAGGACAGGTTGCACGACCGATGAAAAGGACAAACTTCTCTCCACTTGCAATCTTAGCCTCTGCCTCTTTTGCAGAAACTTTTGTAAAATTCGCGATACTTGTATTGAAATCCATAAGAATTCTCCTTCAATTTTGATGCTTTTATTGTACCAAAATTCTAAAAGAAAAACCGAGAAAAAATCTCGGTCAAGGTATGCGCTACTTAGAAATCTGCAACGTTGTGATAGACTTTTTGGACATCATCGTCTGATTCGAGAGCATCAATCAGTTTTTCAAAGGTTTCAAGATCGTCGCCTTCAAGGGTAACTTCAGATTGAGGAATCATCTCAAGTTCAGTAACTTGGAATTCGCTGATACCTGCCGTACGGAGGGCTTCCAATCCCTTGTGAAGATCTGTTGGGGCAGTATAAACCGTAACGGTTCCTTCTTCTGCTTCAACATCATCCACTTCTACATCTGCTTCCAGGAGGGTTTCAAAAATGCTATCTGCATCGTCTCCTGCAAAAACGATAACCCCTTTTTTGTCAAAGAGATAAGACACGGATCCAGCAGCACCCATGTTTCCACCATTTTTACCGTAAGCAGTACGAACGTTGGCCGCTGTACGGTTGACATTTGACGTCAAGGTATCCACGATAATCATTGAGCCATTTGGACCAAATCCCTCATAGCGCCCTTCCACAAAGGTCTCGTCAGTATTTCCCTTAGCCTTGTCAATCGCACGATCAATGATGTGCTTAGGCACTTGTGCTTGCTTAGCGCGGTCAAGGACAAATCGCAAAGCAGCGTTGGTTTCTGGGTCTGGATCACCTTGTTTGGCGGCTACATAGATTTCAACACCGAATTTTGCATAAACTTTAGAAGTTGCACCGTCTTTAGCGGTTTTCTTAGCAACAATATTGGCCCACTTACGTCCCATGGGTAGTCTCCTTTTGAGTCATTGATTTTTGATCGGGACAATAGCAGAGCTCTCCCGAATGTCTTCACTATTATAGCACTTTGAGGAGCTTGTGTAAAATGAAGGACTGATTTTTACAACATCTTAGCCTATGTTTCCCTATTTTATCTAGTGATAGAGCAATGATATAGTTACATGACAAAACAAAGGAGCTAGCCCTGACAGTTGCTAACTCCTGAATGTCGTATCGGTTTCTTTTACAAAATCTCCAAGCTTTCGACAAATCGCATGAAGGCTGATTGTCCTTGCTGAGTTTGTTTATAGACACCAGCATCTTCAAGAACCCGAGCGAAGACTTGTCCAACCGCCTGTCTGACAATAGTTTGTACATTATCTGCCGTCGCTTCTGGATGCTCTGACTTGAGTCTGTCGGCCCACTCCTTGTGGTAGTCAGCGACTTCATTCGGCTCGTTTAAGAGGTATTTTTCAACTTCAGCCAGTTCGGTTTTGAGGCGTGGCGGTAAAATCGCCAAGCCCATAACCTCAATGAGTCCAATGTTTTCTTTTTTGATGTGTTGGACGTCCTTGTGGGGATGGTAAACACCATCTGGGTGTTCATCCGAAGTGTGATTATCACGAAGTACTAGGTCCAGTTGGTAGAGGTCCCCAACCTTACGAGCAATCGGCGTTACCGTATGGTGAGGCTCGTCATCTGTATAAGCACGAATATCCACGCTTTCATCCGAATAGTCTCGCCAAGCCAGTCGAATGCGTTCTGCCAATGCTACCAAGTCTGCCTTGGACGGTCCTGTTAGACGCAGGACAGACATGGGCCAGTTGACAATCCCAGCAGCGATTTCTTCAAAACCAACAAACCGAAACTCCTCTGTCAGCTCTGCTATTTCCATAGGGAAAACCTGACGACCGCCCTGGTAATGGTTATGGGTCAAGATAGAGCCACCGACGATAGGTAGGTCGGCGTTGGAGCCTGCAAAATAGCCTGGGAAGAGGTCAACCAGGTCCAGCAACTGCTCAAAGGTCTGCTGGGTAATAACCATAGGCAGATGCTCAGTGTTGAGGAAGATGCAGTGCTCGTTAAAGTAGGCATAGGGCGAGTATTGGAAGCCCCAGAGTTCTTGACCTAAAGGCAAGCGGATAATCCTGTGGTTGGCACGGGCTGGGTGATCGAGACGGCCTTGGTAGCCCTCATTTTCCATGGCTAGCTGGTCCAGCGGGTAGCTGGACTGTTTGAGAAGCTTGGTTGCCGCGATGGCTTTGGGATCCTTCTCAGGCTTGGACAGGTTGATGGTGATTTGCAAATCACCGTAGGCTGTTGGTGTTTCAAAGGCCACATTTTTAGCAATCGCATCCAACTTGATGTAGTCGTTACGCTTGCTGAGGTCATAAAAGTCTGCAATAGCTTGCTCTGGACTGGTTTTATAGGTTTCCCAAAACTCTGCGTTGACCACACTTGGCGCCGGTGTGATGAAGTTCATCAACTCAGCTCCCAAACAGTCTCGTTCTTCAGCCAACTCGCCAACTTTACCATTGGCTACAGCTAGGTCCAAGAGCTCCTCTTTTAAGTCAACCATGCGGATACTGGTGGTCAAACGATCGCTCCCCTCTTCACCCACCATGGCTAAAATACGGTTGGTCAGATAAATACGGTCGATGTCCATATAGGAGGATTGTTCAATAATCTGAGCCACAAAGGCTGCAACGAGAGATGTCTGTGTCATAAATAACCTTTTCAAACTGATGTAGGAAAGGGGCAAGAATCTGGTTTCTGCCCCTTCTGGAAAGTATCTGTAAGAAACCTATAGTCTAACAGACACTGGTTAGCTTGTTTAACGCTTCTAATTAGCTCAATTTACGTGAGCCTGCCGCCACCTCAGCCATATAGAAGTCTGGTGCATAACCGACGATTTCCGTGTAGATACGGCCAACATTTTCTTTGAAGGCTTCCACTTTGTCTTTTTGGACGATGGCGATACCGCAACCACCAAAACCTGCTCCTGTCATACGAGCACCGAGGACACCTTCTTGTTCCCAAGCAGTGTGGGCTAAAGTATCCAATTCCAGTCCTGTCACTTCGTAGTCGTGTTCAAGAGATACATGTGAAGCATTGACCAGGCGACCAAAGCGGGCCAAATCACCAGCTACCAGGGCCTCTTTAGCTTTTAGAGTACGTTGATTTTCAGAAACCGCATGACGGGCACGTTTGAGACGATTAGCGTCTTTGATGAGGTAGGCATATTCATCGAAGCTTGCTTCATCTAGCTCACCGAGGGTCTTGATGTCAAGAACGCTATTGAGCTCTTCAACCGCTGTTTCACATTCAGCACGGCGTTCATTGTACTTAGAATCCGCCAATTCACGACGTTTGTTGGTATTCATGATGACAATCACATGGTCACCCAAGTCCAGTGGCACCAGGTCGTATTCCAGGGTGTTGGTGTCTAGGTAGATCGCTGAATTATCCGCCCCCATACCGATGGCAAATTGGTCCATGATTCCTGAGTTAACCCCGATAAATTCATTTTCTGTTTGTTTGCCAATTTTCACCAAGTCAAGGCGTTCTAAAGTCAAACCGAAAAGGTCTTCGCAGACGATACCCACTAGCAATTCCAAAGAAGCTGACGAAGACAGACCTGCACCGTTAGGAATATTTCCCAAAACGTAGAGGTCAAAACCTGTATCAACCGTGTGTCCAGCTTCCTGCAAGAACTTGATGACACCTTTTGGATAGTTGGTCCAGCTATCAGCCTTGTCAAAAACCAAATTGTCTAAGCTTACTTCAATAACACCCTGGTCCTCAAAGTTCCCAGAGTAAAAGCGCAAGGTACGATCATCGCGCTTACGAGCCACCCCGTAGGTTCCTAGAGTAATTGCAGCTGGGAAAACATGACCACCGTTATAGTCTGTATGTTCCCCAATCAGATTAATCCGTCCTGGTGAAAAGTAAACTGCATCCGCTTCTACTCCGAAAACGCTAGAGAAGGCTTGATTGAGTTCTTGAATATCCATAATAGACTCCTTTGAATTGATTTCTTTACCCTTATTTTATAAAAGAGAAAAGAGAAAGTCAATAAAATTTTAGTAAAACTTTAGTAAACTCCTCTTTCGTTTTAACTATCATTATGTTACAATAGGTCCTAAGTAGAATTCAGAAAGGCATCCTATGGCAACCTTAAAAGACATCGCTCTGGCCGCCGGAGTTTCCAGTAGCACCGTTTCCCGTGTCCTCAACCAAGACCCAATCCTCTCTGTCGGAGAAGAAACCCGAAAGACTATCCTGCGCACAGCTGATCAACTGGGCTATACCCGACACCTGACAACTGGTAAAATGGCAGAGCGTCAGACCCTAGCCATCGTGCAATGGTATAGCCAGCAGGAGGAACTCAACGACCTCTACTACTATGCCATTCGACTTGGAATCGAGCAACGAGCCCTGGAGTTGGGCATGGATATCCAACGTTATTTTAATCAGACCATCTTTGAACAGGCTGTTGATGTCGACGGTATTATCGCAATTGGTAAATTTTCTGATGACCAAATCAGAGCGCTGGCACAAATTTGTCCACGACTCGTTTTTGTCGATTCAGACACCCTGATGCAGGGCTATTCCTGTGTGACGACTGACTTTGACAATGCCGTTCACCAGGTCATCCAGCACTTCACCCATGCCAAACTCGGTCCCATTGGTATGATCGCAGGCGAAGAACACACTTCTGATGGCAAGGAACAGCTGATTGACCAGCGCTTCATCACCTTCAAAAATGACATGACCAACCTGGGTCTCTACCAGGCCAAACTCATCTACGTCGGTAACTTTTCAACCCAGTCTGGCTACAACCTTATGAAGCAGGCCATCCAGGAACTTGGTGACCAGTTGCCACGCGCCTTCTTCATCGCCAATGACACACTTGCTATAGGAGCCCTACGCGCCCTTCACGAAGAAAACATTGCTGTTCCTGAGCGTGTTAGTCTGATTTCCTTCAACGACACCTCTTTAACTAAACAAGTCTTTCCAGCCCTGTCTAGCATCACCGTCTTTACAGAAGAAATGGGGAAAACCGCTGTCGATATGTTTAAAACAGAGTTCGACCAACCTACAGACATTCCAAAAATGATACGACTAGCGACCAAATTGATCTTGCGGGAGTCGAGTCTTTAGCAAGGGTGGCAACAAAGATTACCATAAAACTGTAACAGGTCTTCTCCAAAAACAACTACACTCCTTCTTTTGCTTACATAACTCTTCTATGGACAAACTTCCTTGTTTTCTCTTTTTAAGCCGAGATCATTTCATTTAAGATCGGCTCTCTATCAGCAACCAAATGAGAGCCCAGTCTCCGTCTTAGGACTATGCATTTCACACAAAAACCACATTCTAGCACGCCCTCTTGAGAACCATCAAGAGACTAACTAGAATGTGGTCTTTATACTTTTTCGAAGACCTCCTATTCAGGTTTGGTCAACATGATGACTTTATCGGTAGAAGCAGGTGAGAGTTGGTAACCTGCCGTTAAATAGTTTTTTGCCACTTCTGATTCTTTTGTTTCACTTTCAAACACAGACTGAGGTAAAACCACAAGGTCAATGCTATCATCAACTTTTTGTTCATTATGATAAAACATATCATAGAGTTCTTTGGTTTCTCTAAGATCAACCGTATAGCCTGAATATGCTAAAATCCGTTGATTTTTATTGACACCTTTCAAGGTTGCATGAATGGCATCGTACATGTTTTTGTCGGTAAAATAAAGTCTTGTATCGTTGTACCAACTATTGGTATAGCTATAGAGCACTCCAGCTGAAGCAACCACGGCCATAGCAACTACAGTAGCGACAGCACGGTTAGCAATGCTGCTCTGCCATTTTTCACGACGACAATAAGCCACAATAGATTCAAGAGCTAAAAGTGCCATAAAGAAGACTAAAATATTTGTCCCATAGCTATATTGAAAACCAAAATCCGCTTGATAATAGTAATCTGAGAGCAGGTTGATAACGACGAGAGGAATAAGAAGTAGGTAGTTCTGCCACCGCTTCTGGAAGAGAGGAAGAAAAGCTTGCGTCAAGAGCAAGGTGAAAATGTATTTGAGCTTTCTCTGGGTGAATAGGCTCGCAATCGTGTAAGTTGGATTAAGCCCAATATTACGCAAGACTGCAACAAGACCATGCTGGTCTGCCAGCAAAAAATTATCAAATCTAGCCACCATTGCTCCATCACCATAACGACTCAAGAGGTAGAGGCAAATCGCAAAGTAAACTATCGGAACAACCAGCTGACTAATCACGATAAAAACTTTTCGTTTCAGGGTATAGGCTATCCGATCTTGGAAGAGGAAATATGCACCTACAGACACAACATAAATAAAGGCATCTTCCTTGACCATCAAGGTCAATAAAGTTACAAGAAGCAGCCTTTTGCGCCATTTCGCCAAATGTCCATAAATAAGCCACAACAAGAGTGGAACCAAGAAACAGTTCTCATGCATATGATAAGAAGCTGCCGTAGTCAATGCCGGCGTGACTAGAAACCATAACAAAATCATGGGGCGCGCAAACTCTGGGAGAGAAAGCTTCTTCAAAATCAAATATAGGGGGACAATTCCCGAAAAGACAATAATAAATTGCAAGACTTCTAAGGTTTCAAGATAAGGAAGAACCATATAGAAAGGAAGCATGAGGTAATAAATTGGAGAAATATGAACCGCAAAATGAGACAATAGCTTGTCACGCTCTAAAGTGGTCATCGGGAGAAATTCTCGTCTCATACTTTCAAACATCTGCGTAAAAATTCCGATGTCAAATGTCGAAACAGACAGAGTTTTTACTTTAAACACGAAACAAATAGACAGATAGATAACGTAACTCAACCCTAGAAAACCAACCAAGAGATAAGACCACCGAACCAGACCTGTCTTACTTTGCCACCGAGCCAACCGGGTGAAGACTAGATTAAGCAAAATCACCGCTATTAACCCATAGGCTAAGGCCATTAGAATTAGCCATAACTGGCTAAAATTCCAATTGTCATAATCTAGGACAAACCGCCCCAAATCACCACTATAGCCATGATAAAGGGAATAAATCACTTTAGGAAATGTCAAAAGAAGGCTGACAGGAATCAACCAGCGCAATCGTTCCTTATCAAGGGCTAACTTAAAATAAATCCCAAAGCCAAGAATCAAAAAACCAAAGCTAATAAGTATACTTGGACTCTTCACCAATACCATAATGAGGTACACAGATATTAGACCGATAAAAAGCAGGCGATAACTTTTTAGAGGGATTTGTTGACTCGAGATAACTTGTATACAGAAGGCAAATAAAACAATAATCATCCCTTGAATCAAAGAGAAGCTACCGTGTAAGTTGAGGAACAGTGCCTCTACCGGAGTGACAAACACATCAACCGTTGCATACATGAGATAGGCATTAACGAGATAAAGAACCCATTCTCTTGAAAAATAGGGAACTTTCCCTGCAAAAAGTTTTTCTAACACGACTCTTTCATTCCTCCTCTGTGGTTCTCTCGTATTATACCACGTTTTTCCCATTATTCTCTACCAAATCATCCACCTCATTCTATTTTCTATTCCCCCTAAATTATGGTAAAATAAGCCTATAATAAGAAAGGTTCTCGTTTTGATGACTACAATTTCGCTCGTAATCCCCTGCTACAATGAAGAGGGAAATATTTTTGAAATGCTAAAGGCTTGCCAACAGACCTTTTCAGCTTGCCCCGCACAAATTGAATACGTCTTTATCAACGACGGTAGTAAAGATAAGACATTTTCTGAATTACAGAACCTTTATCAAACTTATCCGAATGAGCAAATTAAAGTGATTAACTTCTCCCGCAATTTCGGTAAAGAAGCGGCCATGTATGCTGGCCTTCAACATGCAACTGGCGAATATACTGCTATTATTGATGCTGACCTGCAACAGGATCCGAAGTATGTTCTAGAAATGTTTAACTTTTTGGAAACTAATCCTGACTATGATATGGTCGCTTGTTACCAAAAAGAACGACGAGAATCTGCTTTGCTTAAAAGCTTCAAGCGACTCTTCTATGTGTTGATGAACGCCATTTCTGAAATTGAGTTTATCGCCAACGCCTCCGACTTTCGGATGATGCGTCGGGAGGTTGTGGATGCCATTCTCCAACTCAAAGAAAGCCATCGATTCTCAAAAGGAATCTTTTCCTGGGTTGGTTTTGAAACCTACTATCGTCCCTACGAAGTTAAGGATCGCCAGCACGGCCAAACATCTTGGTCTTTCCGCAAGCTCTTCTCCTATGCCCTATCTGGATTTGTTGGTTTCTCCACAGCCCCTCTAAAAATTGCGACTTTACTCGGAGCCAGTGTATCGGGGGTATCTTTTATCTATCTCTTTTACACCGTTTGGCGCTGGCTTGTTCAGGGTAACGACGTTCCTGGCTTTACCACCATCGTCTCCCTCATCCTCTTTTCTTCTGGATTACAAATGATTTTAATTGGGATCTTAGGGGAGTACCTTGCTCACACCTTCTTACAAGTCAAAGAACGACCTATTTATATCGTTAGAGACTATCTACACCGAGATAAAACCCTCTCAACTAATCCCAAAAACTGAGAATATTTCCCAGTTTTTTTCTTGGGTATTATTAAATCAAAGTCCCAAGTCAGCTTAATTTTGACTTGCCTTGATACATTAGAAAGATCACAAACAGACAATGACGTCACTGATTACTAAACTTCGTACCTATCAACGACAATTCCAAGACCAGATTAACCGCTCTAAGCTGGCAGAACGTCTATCAAAACAAACATGGTTTCAATGGTTACTTGCCAAACGAAACATCCTCTTACCGGGACTTGCTATCCTCGCTTTGCTCTGCTATGGTTACTTGATTCGCCAAGAACTAACCGTCGGAGAAAACAAGGGTAACATAAAAATCGTTGCCACCAAGTCCAAGGACCCTAAGTCCAACGGTTTCAAAGAAAATGTGAGAACCAACATCATCATTAATGGGCAAAATCTTAATACAGATACCATAGTTCGTAAGGAATGGGAAGAGTATGGAGCTGGCATCCCAATTCCTATTTATACCGCAGATGCCAGTGTAACTGAGAATCAAACCTTAGAAATTCAGCACGATGAAGCTATCAAACAACTATCGTTTGAGTACAGTACCTATGATGTCGGTGGCTACCTGCAAATTTATGTGGATGATGTCCTATACACACAGATAAATACTTACCACGATGGACTGGTTTATAAACCTATAACCCTCACCTTTAATCAACACTATGCTGTCACAAAAAATAATGCTATTTGGTGGGGGCAGTTAGCTCTCTTTCTACTCCTAATTATTTTTTGGCTTACAAGACTCGGTAAAGACAAACAGAATGAGCTAACGAAACCCATCAAAAATAGTATCCAATCCGTCCTTTTGTTCATAGCAACTCTCGCTAGTCTTCACCTAGCTTTCAAATTTGGTGATTCTCAGACATTTTACTTTTTTAACACTCAAATCACCCCGACTAAGCTACCGATTTTTCTTATTTGTTTATTGATTCTATCAATGGTTGTAAAAGAATACTTGCCACGTCTTCGCTCCATTAAACTCCAAATCATCGGACAGCTCACTTATCTATTCATCAATGCTTTAGCACCATTTATTAGCCTCTACCTCATTGAAACAGCTTATTCTATATACAGTGTTAGCCATCTGAGTTCAAGTGACTATCAGGCCAATATTCTGATTCTACTTGTCATTTGGGTGACACTGGCACTTCTTACGACTTCCATACGCGCGGCTAGTATCATCCTTGTCGCAGGAAGCATGATTGTTGGAATCGTGACAAAAATTCTCCTCATCTCTCGAAATATGCCGCTCTTATCCTATCACTTTTTGCAAATTCGTGATGGTCTCAGTGTGGCTGGAGAAACTGATTTTAGCTTCACCAGCTCAATGTTTTCTCTCATCTTCATCTGCTGGTTTGTTATCATCACCCTAAGCTTCTTACCCAAATTTAACCAGTTATTTGATCTAACTCTATTAGCTAAAGCAACCTCAAAAATTAGCTGGCCAAAGTTTTTGCAGAACCTCAGTCACCTTCAAAAATTATTTCTACAAAAAGTTTTAGTATTCGCTCTTGGCGTGCTTAGCTTACTTTTTGTAGCTCGTCCAATCATTTATTCTATTGCCAACGGTGTCGACCTGTCCCTCTATTTTTGGACATTGCAGAGCACCTACTACGACCATGGCTTACCAGTTGCTTTAACGCGTTATCACCTCGCCTCTCAAATTAAGGAACCGGAAGGCTATTCAAACAGTAAAGTTAAAGAAATTCTTGCTCAGTATCCAAAAACTCAATCCACTTCCAAGCAAAGTCCAAATATCGTTGTGATTCTCAACGAATCTCTAGCGGACTACACTAAACTGACTCCTAGCTTACAATTTTCTAGTGATCCCTTGGAATATATCCACTCTCTCAGTAAAAATACCGTTAAGGGAACAATGGACGTTTCAGTTTTTGCCGGCAGTACTGCTAACACAGAATATGAAGTCCTAACCAGTAATAGTCTAGCGATTTTGCCCCCGAATGCCTTTCCCTTCCAACAATATATTTCTTCTGAAAAAAATAGCATTGTCAACTTTCTTGAAGCCCAAAATTATGCGACTTATGCCATGCACCCATACGGTAAGGACAACTATCGTCGAAGCCAGGTCTATGGTTATCTAGGCTTTGACACCTCCTACTTTGAAAACTCCATACCTGCCTTCAAAGATTTAATTGAAAATCCTGAACGCGTTCGTGGCTATGTCAGCGATTATGCCCTTTACCAAGGTGCTGAAAAATTGATTCAGGAAACAGATCAACCTGTCTTTAACTTTATCGCAACCATGCAAGGACATGGCGGTTATAACCGTACAGAGACTGAATTCCCGCGAACCATTTCTATCACTAACGCGGAAAATGATCCCTCAGCAACTGATTACCTTTCAAGTATAGATGCCTCAGACAAGGCTTTCGAGAGCTTTACAAAATCCCTCGAAAATAGCGACGAGCCAACCATCGTCGTCATGTTTGGAGACCACGAGCCAATTCTGTCTGATAGCTATTTCAAACCTTATCTCAATAGCTCTGATCCTAGTTCACGTTATCAAACACCATTTGTTATTTGGGCGAATTTTGAACTGCCTCAGCTAGATGAGACAACCTTAAGCCCTAACTTCCTAATGCCTTACACCTTGGAAGTCCTATCTCAAACTGACCATGCCCTATCCGTATCGTCCTATTACCAGTTCCTGGCCCAAGTCCAAAAGGAAATTCCAGTAATGACAACCTGGGGATACTACGATAGTAGCTATACCTATTCTGATACTGCTCCAACATCCGAACTCTACAAACAGTATCAGCTAGTCGAATACAACAATGTCATTGACAAAACTTCCCTCCAGATGACAGATTATTATCAGTAAGATGAATCCTATCCGATTCAACAAAAAAACAGCTCAAGTATATAGGCATTCCACTCATCTAAAACACTTTAACTGATACGGCATACCGGTTCAAAATAATTCAAAAAACGCTGGAAATTTTCCAACGTTTTTTGTCTTATTAATTATTCCACACTCATGAGGTATGGGTAAACTGGTTGATCGCCTTGGTAGATTTCAACCTCGAGATCTGGATATTTTTCCTCCAGATAGTCGACGAGTTGCTCTGCCATTTCCTGATGACCATCTTCACCGACATAAATGGTTGCAATTTCACTTTCGTCATCGATCATCTGATCAAAGGTTGCACGAAGAGCTGATTCCATATCACTGTTAGACACAACAATCTTACCATCTACCATACCAAGATTATCATTTTCAGCAATTTCAATACCATCGATACTCGTATCCCGGACAGCTGTTGTCACACTACCGCTGACAACATCAACAAGACTAGCTGTCATAGCTTCCGTATTCTCTTCAAGAGACGCATCTGGATTAAAGGCTAAGAGACTGGTAAATCCTTGTGATACTGTACGAGTTTCGATAACCACAGCATTTGCCTCAACAACTTCAGCCGCTGATTGAGCCGCCATAAAGATGTTTTTATTGTTGGGTAGGATGATCACATTCTTCGCATTGACTGTTTCAACTGCCTTAACAATATCCTCAGTCGATGGGTTCATGGTCTGACCACCGGAGATGATGTAGTCTACACCTTGTGATTTGAAGATTTCAGACAAACCTTCACCTGCGCAGACCGCAATGATACCGTACTCTTTAGCTTCTTGAACGGCTGGTTTTCCTTCAGTCTTGGACAATTCTGTCTCGTGCTGATTACGCATGTTGTCTACTTTGACCTTAACGAGAGAACCGTACTTGAGGCCTTCTTGCATAACCAATCCTGGGTCTTCTGTATGGACATGGACTTTGACAATCTCATCGTCATTCACGACAAGGAGAGAGTCTCCAAGCCCACTGAGATAACCCTGGAATTCATCATAGTTAAACTCTTTAACGTAAGTTGGACCCTTACCAAGGGCAACCATAATTTCTGTACAGTAACCAAAGGTGATATCTTCAGTCGCCACATGACCTGCAACTGACTTATGGTGCTCAGCATTGATCATCTCTGTCATGACTGCAGGAGTAGCCTTGAAATCTTCAGAAGCGATGTATTCACCTGTCAAAGCAGCTAGGAAGCCTTCATAGATATAAACCAAACCTTGACCGCCAGAGTCAACGACGCCAACTTCTTTAAGAACCGGAAGCATGTCTGGAGTCTTAGCCAAGGCCGCCTTGGCACCTTCTAAAGCTGCACGCATAACCTCAATGGCATCCTCTGAGTCCTCAGCCTTTTTAAGGGCCGCCGTTGCCGCACCACGAGAAACTGTCAAAATAGTTCCCTCAACAGGCTTCATGACGGCCTTATAAGCCACTTCAACCCCATTTTGAAAGGCTGCCGCAAGGTCCTTACCATCCAACTCAGATTTATCCTTGATAGACTGGCCAAAACCACGGAAAAGCTGAGAGGTAATAACACCTGAGTTCCCACGCGCCCCCATCAGAAGCCCTTTAGAGAGAATTTGACCAACTTCACCGACAGTCGTAGCGGGTTTATCCGCCACTTCTTTAGCCCCATTATCCATGGTCATACTCATGTTTGTCCCGGTATCACCATCTGGAACCGGAAAGACATTGAGCGAGTTCACATATTCTGCTTGTTTACCCAACCGTGTTGCAGCAGCCTGCACCATTTCTTGTAATAAACTTGTTGTAATTTTAGACACTAGTTTTCTCCTGCGACTTTGATATTTTGCACGTAAACATTCACTGTTTCAGCTGTGATGCCCAATTGATTTTCCAAATTGAACTTGACACGCTCTTGAATGTTTTTAGAAACTTCAGAGATTTTCACGCCATAAGACATCACTGTATAAACATCTACAGAAATCCCAGTTTCAGTAGATTTAACAACGACACCCTTAGCGTAGTTTTCTTTTCTCAATAGTGCTTGGAAATTATCCTTAATCGCACTCTTACTTGCCATACCGACAACGCCAAAAATTTCTGTTGCTGAGCCGCCAACAACTGTCGCAATGACATCGTCAGACAGTTCGATTTGGCCATCTTTTGTATTAATTTTTACAGTCATAAGACTACCTCTCAAGTTATTATCAGTTTATTTTACCATATTTCAAGAACCTTGTAAAAACAAAAGAAAAAACCAACTTTCGTTGGCCTTTCAATTAAACGCGTTCTACTTTACCTGATTTAAGAGCACGAGCTGAAACCCATACTTTTTTAGGTTTACCATCAATAAGAACAGTGACTTTTTGAAGGTTTGGTTTAACGGTACGTTTAGTTTGGTTCATCGCGTGTGAACGGTTGTTACCTGAACGTGTTTTACGTCCTGTAAAATAACATACTTTAGCCATTTTATGTTTCCTCCTACGTAGAATATGTTTGGATGTGCTAGCACCACATACTCAACT
The DNA here is from genome assembly GCF_042649745.1 of Streptococcus caprae. NCBI lineage: Bacteria > Bacillati > Bacillota > Bacilli > Lactobacillales > Streptococcaceae > Streptococcus > Streptococcus caprae. Next base: position 14,775 of record NZ_JBHRZV010000017.1, read on the forward strand.
ATTCTAACAGAATTCGACCTGCTTGGCAAGAGGATTTGATTATTTTTTACGACGTACGCATGAAGAAAATGCATGCAGCCATTTTCTGGATACATGCATTTTTTCAAAATATTTTCATGAATTTTACATAAGTAAGTAGAGTTTTTCTTATTTCTACATAAAATTATAGCAAAAATTTATTATAAAAGATATCATTTTCATGAAAATACGTTATCTGAAAACAAAATTTTCTTCATGCGTTCGGCCTGATTATTTTTGTTAAATAGCAGAGCAGGGATCATTTATAGACTGATTTACCACCAAAGTTAAACCATACCTCCAGACCTAAAAAAGAGTAGACCTAACATTTGGACACAAAAAATAAGAATCTAGTCAGGTCCGAAAACACATCACTAAAAACAAGGGTGAACAAAAATTGAACAACTATAAAAGAAACGTTGATAAATGAACGTTTCTTAAGTCTTTTCTATGCCGACTATAGGGATCGAACCTACGACCTACGCGTTACGAGTGCGTTGCTCTACCAACTGAGCTAAGTCGGCGATATAGATACATTTTACAACTTTTAAAATGATTGTCAAGAAAATTTCAATCATTAAGAAATCATCAGGAACCAATCACGTACACAATATAAAAACAAATTATCTCCGATTTTTCATATCTTAGTAAAAAATTCTATTTATTTACGAAAGCCAGTGGAACGAACTTTCCAATAAATTTTACTTGTGGGGCAAATCGGGGGCAAAAGCAATGAAAAAAGGTCTATCCATACGGACAAACCTTGATTTCATAACGTCTTAACAAAAATTACGCTTTGTTTGCTCACGATAGAACATCGTTTCGCAATTCTTAAGCCTTATTTGCAGAATAAGATATATATTAGGGAGATACTTCTACAATCTTATCTAGTATCTGTACAACACCGAAAAACAAGAGTATCTATACCAAATTCTTCACGTCTAAAATTCTACATAAATCTGATAAAGTTGAGTACTTTTTGAGTATATTGCCTGATACTCAATTGTTGTCTGTTATCATATTTGAATAATTTTAAGGTACATGCTACAATATTAAAAAAAGGAGAAATTGAATTATGGAATTTCAAGTCAGGGTATCGAGTGAATGTTTGCTCTATCTTTCACTACTGGAGGAAATCTATTCAAAAGATACTACAGGGAATATTACCAGGGGTTTGATAATCACTAGAGCACTTGAAGAATCTCAAGCAGTTTCTAATTGGCTTGAAATCTATGAAGATAGGCACTCTATCCCACTTAATAACTTAGAATACAGCCAAGGATACGGTACTAAGATAAAAGCTGAAATTAGTGATTCTGTTAATAGGGCAATCCGTGAACTAAAATTAGAACTTCCAAAATACTTACCTACTCGCTCGGTGACTATTGGTGTAACAGTAAGATTGATTTGCAAAGCTGCGCTCTTATTGAATATGAACGAGAAATACAAAATTAGTACTGCTAGGTCACTTGACGAAGAATTTCAAATTTTAGAAAAAGAGTTAAAAGAATTGGTTGCTCCAATAAATCACGAAAAACTAGAAAATGTATTGTTAAAATCTAAATACAATATCCAATCGAATGTTAAATAACATTCGATTTTATTTTTATTTTATTTCGTACCCTAAAAATCATTGACAAAAAGATTTTTCCCTGTTATACTGTCATTGTAAATAAGTTTTCGGGTATTGTACCCTAGAAAGGGGTTTCTATGAAATCTAATATTACTATTGCAAAACAAGAAGCATTGAATCGCCTTCAACAGATAGAAGAAAGATTCCCAGGGCGAGTAAACCCAAATATCAGAAAGTACTTCAACGAAGGAAAACTATACTATTCCTATATTACTGGAGGTGGATTCATTGGTAGTATTGACACCATTAGCTATGACCCTAACTATGAAAAAATCGTGAAAGAATTTGAAGAGAAACGGAATAAACTTGTTTATCATGTCATCGAAACAGGTAGTTCAATCGCTCTGCTTTATGTCAGTCTTCCAAGTTCCGATTTAATCGGAGAAGAGTTAGAGTGGGAATGGAAAGAGGAAAGACTAGCAGAGGATAACTCGCTACTCGCTTTCGTCCATAACTTTGTTGAACCTAATTTTTCAGAAACAGGTTATGTCACTATCGACACCTTCGCAGATAGCGGAGCACTTATTAGAATCTTTTAGGAGAAATAGCATGTCAACAATTAAAATTCAAAACGATTTAACAATATTAACTCAGAATATTGATGGATTAAATAAAAAATTTAACATAAAAGAATTTGATAGAATAATAATCAATCAACAAACTATCCCTGACGTAATTTCACTTACGGAAGTTCATATTAAAGATTTACGAAAATTAGCATCATTGGGTAATTTAAATATCGCTGATAACAACTATATTGTTTTCGTACCCAAATGCACTCTTTTGGAAAAATGTTCCCCAAAATCTGCAGTTGGAACCTGCTTATTAGTCAGAGAAGATATTCAAAAGAAGTTAAAACTTGAAAAGCAAGATGCACAAGTATTTCCACATTATATGAAACATTCATGTGATATCCGTGAGTGTCGAGTCAAGAGCAAAAAACAGAATATAGAAATTGTATCGGTGTATGTACCGGTAAGTTTTAAAGATCCTTCAGAACTTTGGAAAAAGGAACGTAATGTAAGTAGAAAAAATATCTTATTAGAGCTTTTTAATAAAATTGTTGAATCTAAAGAAAAGCAAAAGAAAATAATCTATCTAGGGGATTTCAACTATTTCAAGGCAGGTAAACCGGGCTATAAAGAAATAGATGAACTTTTTGACTTGATTCCATCAGAATTAAATTTTTGGAGTTTTGTAGACTCCAATAAATCCCCTCATTCAACTTGGAATAATAACGTACTAGACTATATATTTACAAATTGTGCAATTATCAAAGCCTCAAATACAAAAACACCAGAATCATTCAGTGACCACTCAACACTATTAGCAACAATTGCATTCTAGGGGTACTATTCTATGCTATCAAAAATCTACAACAAAGAACCCACCGTTTCTCTCTATCAAAAAAATATTAACTGGATATTACTTAGCAAGCTCTTAAAACAGAGCTTGTTAGTAATAACTATAATAGCTTGTTACAATGTTCTTTTTAGCTTTTCATTTTTCAACTTACTTAAAAGCTTCATCTGGGCTAGTTTTTGGAAGTTAGCTGAAAAACTAGAGAATTGGTGTCAATCCCACTTTAAGTATCGTCAGCTACTTTATTACTTCCTAGAAAGCAACAAACTATACACGGAAACTAACCTAGATGGAAAACACTATATTTCTACTTCTGCTATCATGGGCTGGAAAGAAACCGATAATAAAGTTATCATAAAAGCCTATAAGCAAGGAGATACATACTCCAAGAGATTAGAAAATCTTGAAATTGAGCTCCAAGCTCTCCTAAATTTACCACTCGAAAGTAAAATTGTTCGCCCTGCTATCGTCGAATACCACTTCTATACCAGCCAACCAAGCAGATTACAGGCTAACCAACTACAAAGAACTCTTTCTACTGGCCTTCCTATTGATTTAGGTTATGGCATAGTCTATAATCCGATAGATTGTCCCCATATTCTATTAGCTGGTGGTACAGGTTCAGGTAAGTCAATCTTCATTTCTTATCTAATTTTAGAATTTTTAAAGCGTAAGAGCATTTTATATATTTGTGACCCAAAAAATTCTGACTTAGGTTCTCTATCACATTACTTAGGAGAAGATAAAGTAGCTACTTCTCCTAATCACATTGCTCGTATTGTTCGACTAACAGTTGAAGAAATGAATAGGCGGTATGAGTACATGAGAGAAAACTTTAGGTATGGTTCTAACTTTTCAGACCATGGTTTCAAAATGACTTGGTTAGTATTTGATGAAATGGGAGCTTTTCAAGCTAGCGGAACGGATAAAAAATCCAAAGAAGTTATCAACGAAGTCATGGACGGCATCAAGCAAATTATTCTTCTTGGTAGACAAGCTGGAGTATTTATTCTAATAGCAGCTCAACAAGTTAATGCTGATACCCTTAACACTGATTTAAGGGACAACCTTGGTCTAAGAATTGCTCTTGGTTCTAATTCCTCTGAAGGTTACCGTATGGTATTTGGTTCTGCTACTCCGCCAGTCAAACAACCTATCGAAGTAAAAGGTGCTGGCTATCTCTATATGCAGGGTTCAGGCAAAGAATCTGCTGAATATTGGGAAAGTCCGTATCTGAATCCCAAAGAGTTCGACTTTATTAACGAACTTCAAAAATTGATAAACTAATGCAAAAAAACACTATCAATCCTTGTATGTGAGTAATTCATTACTGATTTGCTCATAGGAAAGGATTCCTCATCGCTTGCGATGACAAAATAGAAAGAGGTAAACTAATGAAACTAAACGACTTCCTAAAACCTGAACTACTTGGAAACAAATTCTTCGCTGTCAAAGGTTATTCTGAAGTACTAGACAGAGAAACACAGAAGCTAGTTGCTTACCGTATCAACATAAGTATTCAACAAGAGTCAAGTACCTTCTTCCTAGAAATGATTCAGGTTAAAGTAAATACCACAACTCCTACAATTTCTTACGAGGAGATGTCCAAGAATAAAACTCGTGAAGTAATTTTGAAAGACTTGAATGTTGGGCAATTTAATGGTAATCTATGGTTTACTTGCTCTGATATTTTACCAGTAGTTAAATAAATTCCACGAGGTAAAGCATGAAATTTTATACTCATACTGACTTTGACAAATCGCACCTAACATTTTATGATTGTCAAATTATTCATGAACAAATCCTAGACTCATCCAATAAGCTTGACAACGAATTTCAAGAGTATTGGAAAGAGCTCTTAACTTCTTGTATTGAATATACAGAAGCACGGGCAAAGTGGTTACTACTGTCACGAGAAGAGAAAATGAATTTTGATTCAACCAGAACTACTATCCATAACAAAGTAATCCACAACCTAAAAATAATTAGAGCACTTGCTCTTGAAAATAATAAAGATTGTAGCTGGTACGAAAGGTTTCAAGATGACCGAAAACGTATCGGTGATTTCGCCAACTACTTGGTATATGCCTACGCTATTAACGCTAGATGATTGAGGTTACTTATGATATACTTCATCGCTGACACTCACTTCTATCATGAAAATGTTATAAAGTTCTCCAATCGCCCCTTTATAAACGCTGATGATATGAACAGAAAGCTTATCAGTAATTGGAATCAAGTTGTAACTGAGAATGATGAAGTCTATATCCTTGGAGATTTCCTATTTCGAGGAAATGCCAAGCAAGCTAATGAGATTTTAAAATCTCTAAAAGGTAAAAAATTCTTAGTCAAAGGGAATCACGAACATTATCTTGATTCCCCCGATTTTGACAAAAGCTTGTTTGAATGGGTGAAAGACTACCACACCTTGAACTATCACAAAAGAAAATTCGTTCTATTCCACTATCCAATATTAGAGTGGGAGGGATATTTTCATGACTCTATCCACCTATATGGACACGTTCATAACAACAGGACCGATTATTTCAAAGACATATTAGGAGGCCGTGCAATAAACGTAGGTGCTGATATGATTAATTTTACACCTATTAGCATAGAACAAATCCTAGACTTAGTAGAGGAGTGATGATATGACAAAAACAATCCTAGTCGGTGATACACACCTAAAAAATGCTTTAATTCTACCAATCATAGATGATATTATTGAGAATCATAAAGTAGAACAAGTTATCTTTGTGGGCGACTACCTTGACACAAAAATACTAGGGCAACAAGACAATGCAAAGCTTTATGCTAAAGACTTGATTTATTTAGTGGATTGGAAAAATAAAGCTACTGAAAAAGGAATTTCATGTACATTCCTGATAGGGAATCACGACATCTTCTACTATATGGGAATCCCTACTTCCTTTACTTTGACTAATCAAGAAGCTTTTGAAGCTATCGGAGATACACTAGAGGAGCTTGACCTACAAATCGCTTTTCAATTAGACGATTACCTTATTTCACATGCCGGTTATAACTTCTTATTTGATGTAGAGGATTGGCACTTTTCTAGATTGTCCCTAGAGAACGAGGATGAATTGATTCGTTTTGCTAGTGCTATTGGTCCGATGAGGGGCGGGCAAGATTTAGCTGGCTCTCCAGTATGGGCTCATATTGAAGAAATTGAAATCGCACCCAATCCCGAATATCCAAAACAAATTGTTGGACATACTCCTCAACCCTCTATTGACTTGTCTAAAAATATAATAGGAATTGATACTTTTGCGATTGATGAAGAAATGAATTTTTATGGAAACGGAGATATTCTCCTCTATGATTCTGAAAGCAAGGAGTTTTCTGTTATTGCTACTAAGTGGAAATCTGTTGAAACTTTTGACAGATTGAAGAAGTATATCGGAGGAAAATAATGGCTATTTACTATGCAATGAGTGATATCCATGGATATCTTGATGAATTTTTAGTGGCTCTCGAAAAAGTTGATTTAACTATATCGGAAAATCACTTATTTATACTTGGAGATTATATAGATAATGGGGAATACTCTTATCAAGTCCTCGAAAAGATTTGTGAACTTGAAACTACTTATCCTAACCAAGTCACGGTACTTTTAGGAAACCACGATGAGTGGTTCTACCATTGGCTAATTAACGAAGATGTAAGTGCTGAATATTTTCCTGAGACCATTAAAAGTTTCTTTTCATTAGAGGAATTGACCCTGCTTTTACAGAAGAATCCTAGTCAGTTTGAAGAAGCTATCCGAGATGAAATTAAATCTAATCCAAAATTTACGCCTTTCATGGAGTGGTTCAAAAGAAAATTCCAAGAACCTAGATATATTGAAACAGATTGGCAAATCTTCGTTCATGCTGGTATTGATGAGGAAGCAGGAGTTTTTTGGAAAGAAGGAACTGATCCTAGTATGTTTACAAATAAATTCCCTGTTACAACCGGAAGATTTTCAAAAGATATTATCTCAGGACATGTTGGTTCTTATCAAGTCGCCCACAATAAAGATTACCTGGGAAAAATATTCTTTGATGAGCACAGTCACTACTTTATAGACGGGACAGTTGACCAGAGCAGAGTCATCCCTGTTCTTGAATTTGATACCCTAAAACAAACCTATAAATACTAAATTTTTTATCACAAGAAAAACTGCCGACTGGTCGGCAAGCTGGAAGCGTGTTTAGCGGAGCGATTCTTGTGATTGAAATTCAGAGGAGCATGCTCCTCTAGTTTATTTATTATATAGGCAAACGTTACGAGAAAATGAGGTGGTTTTGTGAGTTACAATCGCAAAATTATCCGAACTTCCTCGTACCTTGAGATTTGGGAATATAGTTCCCCTATTTTCTCAAGTGATAATACTGATATTGAAACCAATCAAGTTAGTTTAAACGATAAGAAAAAACGTAGAACGTTTGATGAACTTACACCTAATGAACAAGATGAAAGATTAAACCGTATTTCAAAAACACGTAAAAATTCAAAATGGAAACTTCAAAGACTAATAGATAGCAATTATGATAATAAAACAAGTTTCCTTACCCTTACTACAAAAGCAAATATTCAAGACCGAACAGAATTTAATACAATGTTTGACAAGTTTATCAAAAGATTGAACTACTACATTTACAATTCTAAACGAAGGCAACTAAAATATATCTCAGTATTAGAACGACAGAAAAGAGGAGCGTGGCATGCACACATTCTTCTTTTTAATTTCCCTTATGTTTCTCACAAAGACTTATTAAGGATTTGGGGACACGGGGCTGTTCGGATAAACAAATTAGATAGCCTAGATGATTCTTCCAATGCTGGTAGATATGTCGCAAAATACATGGAAAAAGGCATAGGACAGGAATTATTAGAGAGCTTAGGAAAGAAAGCTTTTTACTCCTCTAGAAACCTTAAGCAACCTGAAGAAATAAAGCTTTTAACAAATGAAAATGTAGAAGACCTTATCCAAACTGATGATATCCTTTACGAAAGCACCTACAACAGTAAAGTTTTCAGAAAAGGACATTTAGTAAATAATAAGGTCAAGTATCGAAAAATCAAAATTGATGAGGAGTAAGGAAATGATTCAAATTAAATACGTACCTGTTGAAGATTGTCAAGCTGAATGGGGAAATAAAGAAGCAGTATGCAAACGATTTGAAGGTTTAAAACCTAAAACACTCGATTCACTATTAGTTGAAATGCGAAGAAATCCAAAATATTCTTCGTTTGTTGTAAATCCTTCCCACAAAATTGTTTGGATACATTTTGAAGGTTTCTTGAACTTCCTGCGATATAGACAAGACCATAGATATGAAAGATGAGGTAAACAATGTCAAATACAAATATGGGGAATGTTACATTTAAGCAAGCTCGTAAAGCTTCTAAAAAGGGGTATTTAGAAGTTAAATACAGAATCTATACCAAACACCCACTCACACAAAAACGCTGGGAAATCGTTAGTAAATGGTATTTAACGAGTGAATCTTATTCAGATAGTGGAAAAATTAAAATCTCCCCTCAATTACAAGGGACTATCAGAAGAGAGCTTCAAGAAAAACTAAACCAGTTTCATCAAAGGTTCACTCTATCAACTATCAGCAGTAAAGAAGATATCACTTTGAACAGAGTTTGGAATGAGTGGGAAGATGACCGAATCAAAAAGAAAAAAGTTGCACCTAAAACATTGGCTGGAGAACAAGGTCGATTCCGAAATCATATCTTAAAGCATCTTCCTGCTGATAGCTTACTTCAAAATATAACTTCTGATGTGATTCAAAAAATGATAGACCAGTTATATCCTTTGGGTAATCATAAAAGAATAGCTCAAGCACTAAAATCTGACCTCAATTCAATTTATACCTTTGCTATTAAAAGAAACTACATCAAACCTGAACAAAATCCTATGCCTTATGTCCAAATTGAAAGCAAAGGACTAGAAGAAAGAATAAAAGAATTAGAGAGTAAGAATATAGAAGATTCATATCTTGAAAAAGATGAGCTTGTCGAGGTTCTAGCTATTGTAAATGAACATAACCGACAATATGGTCGAATTTTTGAGTTTCAAAGTCTAACAGGCATGAGGATAGGAGAAGTCTTAGGCTTAAAGGTTACTGACATAGATTTTCAAAAGAAGCTTGCTTATGTTAAAAGAACTAGGGCTACTCATGGTGGAGCAAGTAAAAACAACTATGAGGGAAGTGTAAAAAACGAACAGAGTTATAGGACAGTTGAACTTTCTCAAAAAGCCTTGGAGGTACTTCAAGAAGAAATCGAAGAAAACAATCATCATATAGCTGGTAACCCTAGTTATCAAGATAACGGATGGATTTTCACTTCAAAAAACCACTATAAGGCTATGTATAATGGAACTCCCTTACATTATAGTGTTTTGAACAATTTTTTAAACTCTAGTGAAACAGGCAAGAAAACAAAGACAGGTCATATCAAAAAAGTGGGAATCAATATTGACCAACAAATAACTTTCAATAAACATATTAGCACCCATATTTTTAGACATACTCATATTAGTTTTTTAGCTGAAAAGAAAGTCCCTTTAGAGGCTATTCAAGAACGAGTAGGACACACTAAAGGAAGCAAGGTTACTCAAATTTATCTTCACGTTACTAAAAATATGAAAAAAGATATTACTCATGTTATTGATAGTCTTACTGATAATTGAGTATTTCGTGAGTATTGTTGAAAACAAAAAAGGTTTATCTCGGCGGATAAACCTTTATTTCATAATGTTTCAAGCAAAATTATGCTTTATTTGCTGAACCGAATACGTCGATACGTTCTTCAACAGCACCTTGAACAGCCTTGATACCGTCTGCCAAGAATTTACGTGGGTCGAAGAGTTTTTTAGCATCGTAAGTTGCTTCATCTGCATCGTAAGCACGTGCAAATGCGCGAGTTGCGTTAGAGAAGGCGATTTGGCTTTCTGTATTAACGTTAACTTTAGCAACACCAAGACGGATAGCTTCTTTGATTTGGTCATCAGGAATACCTGAACCACCGTGCAATACGATTGGGAAACCTGGAACAGCTTCAGTCAATTTTTGCAAGTGATCAAGGGCAAGACCTTCCCAGTTTGCAGGGTAAGGACCGTGGATGTTACCGATACCAGCTGCCAAGAAGTCGATACCAGTTGCTACCATAGCAACAGCGTCTTCGATTGGAGCAAGTTCACCGCTACCGATGATACCATCTTCTTCACCACCGATTGTTCCAACTTCAGCCTCAACAGAAACACCTTTAGCGTGAGCCAATTCAACAACTTCTTTAGTTTTTGCAAGGTTTTCTTCAACTGGAAGGTGAGAACCATCAAACATGATTGATGTGTAACCAACTTCGATACACTCAAGGGCATCTTCATAATGACCGTGGTCAAGGTGAATGGCAACAGGAACAGTAATTCCCATAGATTCTACAAGGTTAGAAATCAATGATTGACATACTTTGTAACCACCCATGTATTTAGCCGCACCCATAGAAGTTTGGATAAGAACTGGAGCTTGTTTTGCTTCTGCGGCACGCAAGATAGCTTGTGTCCACTCAAGGTTGTTAGTGTTGAATCCGCCGACTGCATAGCCGTTATCACGTGCTGCTTGAACGAATTTTTCTGCTGAAACTAATGGCATTGTAAAAGCCTCCTCTTATTTTTATGAGTTTTTGTAACCCATTTACATTGACTATTTTATCACAAATAATGATAAATGACTAGCATTTATAAAGATTTTCAGTACAGTCTTTGAAAATGACTTTCACCAAACTAGAAAAACAAAAAAATCGAGCACTCATGCTCGATTCCTAGTGCGGAAAGGGGGACTTGAACCCCCACGACCTAAAGCGGTCACAGGATCCTTAGTCCTGCGCGTCTGCCAATTCCGCCATTTCCGCTTGACAACATAATAAATTATAGCAGAGTTCAAAGAACTTGTCAACAGAATAAGACTATTTTTTAAACTTTTTTACACTCTATTTTCAAAGCTAAATTTCAAGTCCAAGTTAGGCATTTAGTAAAAATTGTCTAGGAGATAAATAGTTCAAACATTTCTTTGGATAGTTGTTAATCCAATTTTCGATGAAGGGGACCATTCTTATG